>JANOJH010000290.1:0-1525 GCA_031408135.1 Bdellovibrio sp.
TGCATGGCGCGGGTATAATTTCCACTGATGGAACGGGCACTTGTAGCGGCCGATCCTAGGCCAGTGTTAAAATCCAGTGGGCCGAAAACGCTTACATTTGAAAACACCCCTTGTGTATATCCGGTGGCTCCGCTTGGAGTATCATTGGCATTACCTTGGTTATCGCTTTCGAAAGCTGTTGAGCCAGACTGATCTGCAAAGAAAGGATTTCTTACCGAGAGACCCCACTGAACATTTCCACTCCAACCGAAATCTGTATCAAAATCATCATCCCATGTGGAAAGAGAAACAAGATGCTTTGCATTTACGCTTCCACCAAACCACTCAAAGCCATCATCACCACCAAAGGAAACTTGTACAAAATCAAGCGTAGTTCCATTGCCAACAGCACCTAATGTTAAGCTGTTGGTCTCGTTATTAGGCGTGAGTTCAACACCTGCATATTCAATACGCACATATTTCAATGAACCAGAATTTTCATCAACACTTGTTGTTGGACTCGTGATATTTCCATATGTCTGTGATGGCGTGATGCCTTCGATGGCAGGTTTAGCAGATTGGTTTACCCATGCATTTCCTAGAATAATTACTCCACCCCAGTCTCCACGATCGCGCTCACCAATAGATTGTGCCGATGTGAAAACAATTGGTTTAGCAGCGGTTCCGTTTGCAATCAACTTTCCACCTGGCTGAATAATCAAAGCTGCCTTCGTTGCTTTGTCACCTTTAATAACTGTTCCCTCGGGAATAGTCAACGTAACACCGCTTGGCACGAATACCTGTCCTTTCAATAAGTACGGCTTGGTAGCATCCAGTGTTCGCGTTGCAAGAGTACCCTCTAATTTAATTACAGGGTCTCCAACAGATATGACAAAGTTTGTAATCGCTGAGGGATAGTCTTTATTATCAATTGCTTGAAAGGATACTACAATAACTGATCCGATAACTGCTGATGTAGGGATAGTATACTCATAGGCAATTGGGACAGTAAGATCCAAAGCAGTGATATCTTTTGTTTCTACTTCCGCACCTGCCACATAAATAACTAACGACTTACCACCATTGGGTGCTGTTACAGTTACGTTTGCAGAAACTTTATTACCGGGAGTGTTGGCAGCGGCTGTTGGATCAACATCCACAGTAGGGGCTGGTTCTATTTTTTCATCTTCCTTGCAACCTTGGAACACCAGAATTGATGCACCAATAGCAAAAAGGGTTAAAAGCTGTGTAATTTTTTTCATGCAGTTAAGCGTTTATAATTTGCCCAAAATTAGGTTGAGAGTTGGGGCCGTTGGTGAAAGGCCAGTTATCAATTTATTAAGCCAGTGTTATGATCTTCACGGTTTGTTAATAAATAGGAAGGTCTGTCATCCAAGGGATAACAGACCTTCTTCAATGGAAATTTTATACTAATTAGTCTTATTGAACTTCCATGATAGCACTAATGAAAACAATGTTCCTGTTTTATAACGTTGGATCAATGCCTCCTCTTTTTGAATTTTGTTGTCGCTGTTATTATCCTGAT
>JANOJH010000318.1:0-3071 GCA_031408135.1 Bdellovibrio sp.
CCCTATTATTTGAAGGCAGGGCAATAGGAGAGCCATCCAGTTTAAATGTGTAAGGTAAGTGCCACCTGAAATGGTGCCCACCAAAATACTTCCATCGTTATTACTGCACGTTGCGTTTGTAACGATCGTGGTTGCAGTGATGTCAGAGGCTTGGCCTATCCTCACAGTCACACCAGCAAAACAAGGATCGCTCGAATTTCTTCTTACACTGATCACCCTATCAAATGAAGGCGCAGCACCTGCAGGTATATTATTTATTTGATTTCCTGCTATAAACGTTGTCCACGTGATGCCGTCCAATGACCACTCCAATACGTTGCCGGTTTCTCCAGCCACATCTATCGTAACTGATCCTGTAGAAGCTCCAAAACATTTTGCATCAATTGGATTGGTGGCTACCGGAGTGCCGATGGTGCCTGATCGATCAATTGTAACCTGACCCGTTTTAATACAAGCTACATCTCCATACGTAATGGTATAGTCATAAATACCAAGTGGCAAGGCCAAGAAGGTGGAGTCATTAAAATTTGTCCTTGAGATCGTCAGGTTTGTTGTTGATATGCCTTGGATATCAATCTTCACTCCAATATTGTTAATAATGGGAACGAATGGTTTGATACTGAAAACGATCTTACCATTTGAAATCGTACATGTTGCCGGACTTGGTTTAGGAACGATTACAACTGTAGCACAAGTGCCTGTTCCAACACTACCCGCACAAATTGGATCAGTGCTTAACAAAACAGTAACAGTTTGTGATGTAGTAGATGTACAGCCTCCACTGGTTACTGAATATTGAATGATATGAGTACCTGAACCAGCCGAAGATGCGGTAAATGTACTTCCAGAAATTCCAGCACCACTAAATGTACCACCAGCAGTTGTAGGGGTTAAGATTGCCGAAGGACTGGTTGGGCAATACGTTGGGTTGAGACCGGTGAAGTTCGCATTCACTGTTGAAGCAATCACATTAACACTTTGGGTTGTTGTGCTGGTGCATCCGTTCGTTGTTATACTGTACTGGATTGTATGCGTTCCAACTCCGGCTGTGGTAGGCGAAAACGTTGTTCCGCTAGTACCTGGGCCGGTAAATGTTCCGCCTGTTGTAGTTGCTGTAAGGCTAACTGTTCCGCTGGATGTGCAATAAGGGCCGGCCAAACCTGAGAATGTTGCGTTCGGTGAGGCTGGGACAATGATCGTAACAAAAGCAGATGCCAAACAATTATTCCCATCCTTCACTGTTAACGAATAGGTTGCTGCCGTTAAGGCAATGAATTGGTTGCCTACTTGAAAAGTGACGCCATTATCCTTTGAATACTGATAAACTCCATTTCCACCTGATGCCGTAATCGTAATGGTTCCATCATTTCCTGGTGTGCAAGTTGTGGCATCCGTCTTTGCGGTTGTAAAACTTACTACGGCAGGCGCTGTGATTGTAACCGTTGATGCAGAGGATAAACAACTATTTCCATCCTTCACAACCACTGGGTAAAGTCCTGCTGTCAAGGAAGCAAATAAATTTCCTGGCTGGAATGAGACTCCATTGTCCTTAGAATATTGATAGGTATTATTTCCCCCCGATGCTGCAATGGTGATTGAACCATTGGCGCTTCCATTGCACGTCAAATTCACATTCAATGTTGTGAAGGTTACGGCAACAGGTTGATTAATTGTTATTGAAGAAGAGAATTGGCAGCCCAAATTATCTTTTACAATCATTTGATATGTTGATGCTATTAATCCTGCAAAGACATTGCTGCCTTGAAATGTAGCTCCATTATCTTTCGAAAATTGATTGCCTCCACTTCCTCCGCTGGCTGTAAGTGTTATTGATCCATCGCTTTCAGCATTGCAAGTCACATCTTGCTTCACGCTAGTGAATGAAAGTCCTCCGGGAGCTGTTAATGAAACTGCACTCATCGCAGAAAAGCAGGTATTACCATCTTTTACTATTACCTGATAACTTCCAGCTGTCAATCCACTAAATAAATTGCTGACTTGAAATGTTACTCCATTATCTTTCGAGTATTGATACGTTCCATTTCCTCCAGATGCGGTTACGTTGATGCTTCCATCATTTCCTGGTACACACGTTGTTGGATCTGAATTTACGTTCATAAACGTTACAGCAGTAGGTTGACCAATGGTCACACCGCTTGCTACCGACAAGCAATTATTACCATCCTTCACTACGAGCTGATAGGTAGCTGCGGCTAAACCATTAAATATATTACTCGCCTGAAAAGTAGCCCCATTATCTTTCGAATAAGTAAAGGTGCCATTGCCCCCAGCGGCTGTAACCGTAATTATCCCATCCGCTGATCCATTGCAGGTAGCATCTGTTTTAACGCTCGTAAAGGAGACAACTGCAGGTTGAGCAATAATTACTGAACTTGAAAACTGACAATTATTTCCATCCTTCACTATAATTGAATATGTTCCCGCTATTAATGAAGTATAGGTATGTGTAGCACTTGGCCCAGTAAATGCTCCACCATTTATGGAATAAGTATAAGTTCCACTTCCACCTGAAGGTGTTATGGTAATACTTCCATTATTTCCTCCGTTGCAAGACACATCTAGTTTAGTATTGGTGAATGTCAATCCACCAGGAGGCGGATTAACAGTTGTGTTACTTGCAGCCGAGACACAACCTGCGCCATCTTTTACCACAACTAAATAATTTCCTGCCGTCAAAGCAGAAAATAAATCACTAGCCTGGAATGTAACTCCGTTATCTTTTGAGTAGGTATATCCAGCACCACTTCCGCCCAAGGCTGTTACGGTGATGCTGCCGTCATTGCCAGGGGTACAGGTGGTCACATTTATAACTGAAGCAGTAAAAGTCGGAGGGGAAGCTACTGTGATCGTACCTGTAGCTGTATTCGTGCCTCCTGTACAACCACCTGTCATCGTTACTGTATAATTGAAAGGGCTACCAGCCGTGGTGGTTGGTGTGCCGCTGATCGTAGCTACATTCGCTAACCAGCTTCCGCTTACGCCTGCAGGAAGTCCGCTGAAACTTGCACCGATAGCTCCTGTGGTAGCATACGTGATGTTGGTGATCGCTG
>JANOJH010000336.1:0-1456 GCA_031408135.1 Bdellovibrio sp.
TCATGCACGATCACTTCACAAATTCAACGACATTGGCGCTAACTGTAATAGTTCTCTTATAATAAAATGGAGGAACTCCGCCCACATGTTCTTCGGTTAAAATGTTTACCAGTGCTTTTGAACCAGACACGAGATTAGCCGAAGTGACCATCTCGCTGTAAGCATTTTTGTAAAGTTGCTTCCGGTTAACACCTCCAAAGATTAATACATACGATACCTCTGCTGTTCCACTTACTTTTTCTAACACCTTAAAGTTATTGCTACCGAGGTGGACTTGTGTGGCATTCTGATTGTGATTGAATACGTAGGCATGATTTATTCCGCAAGAATTTAAGAATACTAAAAGTGCAATTGCAACTAGAGAAATAGATAGCTTTTTCATTTTTATTTATGTTTAATTTAATTTTTAGTTTAAAAGATCACGTACATCAGCACTCCACTAAATTTGAATGGGTGCAGAATTTAATTCTTCAGTCTAATTACTATTTTGCTTGGCTGCATCAGCAATTTTCTGAGTTAATTTTCTGCCGTTTGAGCTTACTGCTGCCACATTAAAGAAACCAGCCACATTGGTGATGGAATTTTTATCTGTGCTCTTCAAGTTTGTACTTGAATTTGTCAGCGGCATCGCAAATAATTCCGCGAACCCACCCGACCTGGCTATCTGAAAATAGACTCCAAACAAAAAGTCAAAGGCTAAAGGATTAATGGAATGGATTTCTACATACAAAGAATCGCCCACCTTATACGGAGGAATAAATTCATTTTGTTTCCCTTCAATTTTATCCATTGGATTGGTAAAACCATTGCGAATAGGGATAAGAAATTCCTGTCCATCTACTGGTTGTCCGGCTGAGAACCCTGCGTCATATGCCATATTAAGTTCAGCAGGTTTGCCAAGGTAAACGCCATTTTTCCAGGCCTTAATCCAGTAGGCATCGCCAACACCAACTGGGTCTTTCGCCATAAACTCACCCAGGTAATACTCTTGTTTTATGATGGTCTCCGCAGGCTTGTAACGAAATAGTATTGAATCAATTGGCGGCACTCTTCCCAGGTTGGAAAACGCTTCAAAGGTTTCCCCTTGCGAAGTAACGGTCAATCTGTAATCGTGACCAACTTCACCAAAAGGTACACCAACCGGATCCCAAAAATAAGATGTTGGGCCCTCCTGGAAATTGTATTTTGTGCCACTGGTAAGATCTTCAACAACTACTATTGCATTTGAAATCTTGGTAGGACGAGAGTTGTCAAAATATGGTTGTGATCGGGTTATCCTGATTTCCTGTCGCTCCATTTTCTGAGTGATCCAGGCATCCACAACCATAATTTTTTCAGCATTGTCGAGATCTGGAGTGATGGTGGTTTCGCAACCAAAAAAAACAAAAGCAAAAAGTGATAGATATATAAGCTTTTTCATGAGTGTTAAAATTTAAAGTTGTAGGTAACAGAAGGG
>JANOJH010000353.1:0-6480 GCA_031408135.1 Bdellovibrio sp.
TGGGCAGGCTGAACTCGAAGAGATGAATGCCAAGACCAAAAGTAAAACCAAAATTAGGCCAAATGTTAAAAACGGCGTTAACGACTGTCTGGAGTTCTTTCTCAAATCTATGCAGAGACAAAAGGTCGCACTTGAAGCGAAGTTGAAAGACGAATTGGCGGCGACCAAGATGCCGCGCCTATCGCTTCAAATTATTGAGCTTATCAAAAGCCGTGGGGCGACCTCCATCGGAGAGGCCGTCAGCGCCACTGAGGCTAATCGCAATACCGTCAAAGTGCATTTCAGGAATTTGGTGGCTAATGGGCATCTTGAAAAAGAAGGCGTTGGGCGGGGAATGAGGTATCGGATCAAAACATGAGTAAGAATGCTAAGAGACCTACTATTCCCACGTGTTGGTGGCGCCGGAGTCACGATGTCAATTTTTCGTTTTTTTAAAGCTCTTTCTGCATAATCACGGTGCGGGTTGGGAAGGCAAACGCCAGCTTCTGTTCCTGCGCGACATTATAAATCAGATTCAAAAATTCACCGATTTTCGCTAATTCTACTTCGTCAGGATTCAGTCTGAAATGAAAATTAACGATAACGTTCATTGAGGAGTCGCCGAAGCTATTGAGGTGAATGGCAATGCGTTCGCGATCAACAATTGGAATCTGTAAAAGCTGGTACTTTAGATTTTCGGCAAAAGCTGTAATCAATGTCGGAGTTGCATCATACGTAAAACCCAGAATATGCCGGAAACGCACCCAGCTCTGCCGCTTTGTGAGATTGTCTACTTTTTCTTTGGCAACCACCGAGTTTGGAATTGCAATCGAGGAATTATATGCCGTTTTTACATGGGTAGATCTGAAGCCGATTTCTTCGACGATGCCTTCGGTGTCGCCGATTTTAACGTTGTCGCCGAGTTTAAAAGGCGCATCCAGCAGAATTGTAATCGTTCCGAAAATATTGGCCACCGTATCCTGCGCGGCGAACGCGAGCGCGATACCGCCGATGCCCAGGCCCGCCAGCAGGGCTGTTACATTTACCCCGAAATTCTGAAGTACGATGAGACAACCGATAATGATAACCAGCACCTTCAGCGTTTTTGTTGCAAACGGCGCCAGTTCTCCATTGATATTGTTCTGTGATGTTTTGGCCCAGTCTTCAATCGAAAACCCTAGGGCTTCGGCCGCCAGATAGCAGGCGCGGATAACATTGATCGACAGAAAGACCTGAATGGTCAGCACGAAATACTTATTCATGTTCAATGTCAGATTGAGGCTATCCACAATGACGAGTGCGATGACACTGATAATTATCCAGCTGATACTGCGCTCGATTTCCTGATCCAGAAAAAATTTCATCAGTGTCTTCTGCGGAAAATAACTCTGAGCTTTTTTAATCCGGATAATTATCTGGTAAAGTAAAATTCGTACAAAATAAAGCAGAACCGCGGCCGCAATGAGGCTTAGCCACTTCCAGTTCGGAAGGCCTAAAACCAAGGCGTTCAGTAAATCCTGAGTTTCTGATGAAATGAATCGTTGGCCCGCTTCTAAGGTAAATTCTGCGTCGTTCATATAGCTCCAAAGTAAGTAAAAAGTAAAACTAATGTACCGAGGACAATACGATAATATCCGAAATACTTGAATCCGAATCTGTTCACCACCGAAATAAAAAACTTGATTGCGAAGATCGCAAACACAAAAGATAAAAAGACGCCCAAAAGAAGATCCAAACTCTGCGAGGTGTCGATAATGTGGCGAATTTTCCAAAGTTTGTAAGCCGTGGCGGCACCTAGGGTTGGAATAGCCAGAATAAATGAGAATTCAGCCGCCTTCTCGCGTGACATTCCAAAAAACTGTCCGCCGATAATTGTGGCAGCCGAGCGCGATACCCCCGGCACCATGGCCAGTGACTGAATAAATCCGATCATCACCGAGGATTTGTCGCTAAGCTCAAGGTGCGGCCGATTTTTAAACCATGAGTCGATCCCGATAAGAAAAAATCCACCTAAAATAAGAGAAACAGCAACAACACTTGTGCTTTCAAGCAGTAAATCAATCTGATTTTTAAGCATAAAACCGAGGATGGCCGTCGGTAAAAAGGCCAGCAACACTTTCCGGTAAAAGTCTGCGTTCCACTTTAGTTTTTCACGGTACAGAAAAACCACGGCCAGAATTGCACCAAACTGGATGATGACATCAAATGCTTTCGAAAACTCAGTCGGTTGCATTTTTAAAAGCGCGCCGGACAAAATCAGATGCCCAGTTGAAGAGACCGGAATGAACTCGGTCAGGCCTTCAATAAAAGAGAGAAAGAGAATTTCAAGATATGTCATATATAGCTATGGTTCGGTTAAAGCGCCGATACCTCAACCAATGTCTAGGTGCGTAAAAGTTAAATTAAAAAATTATTTACTATTTTTTTACAAAATAGTCGGGATACGATCTTTTCAAGTTTAACAGTTCCAAGTCGGAACCACCTATTTCACGGAAGGAAATATAAATGAAAAAGACTCTAGGTCTATCTTTAGCTCTATTATTAGCAGCCCAAATTTCAGCGGCAGGCGAATATCTGGTTAAATATAAAAATTCAGCAGCACTAAACAATCTGGCCGCTATGCAAACCGAATCTTTCGGTCTTGAAGTTAAAGGCTTACACCGCCCGGGTCATTTAGTGAAAGTCGACATCAACAAAAAAACAGAAGCAAGAGCACTCGCTGCAATTTATTCTGATAAAAATGTTGAGTATGTCGTACCGAATTTCACCATCCGTGCTTTTTCTGCCCCGGTTGATACAGCGGCATTGAAAGAACAGTATGCGCTTGCAAAAGTAAATGCTGAGCAGGCTTGGAAGCGTGCAGGTAACAAAGGCAGCCGTAATGTTTTATTAGCTGTTATCGATACCGGTGCAGACTACAAGCACAAAAATTTAGCTCCCAACATGGTTACCGGATATGACTTCCGCGATAACGACGCGGATCCGATGGATTTAACCGGCGCTCAGAATCCGGGCCATGGAACTCACTGCTCGGGTATTGTTGGTGCTACCGGATTAATCGATGGTGGTATTCAGGGTTTATCTCCTGAAGTTTCAATGATGCCACTTCGCTTTTTAGGTGCTGACGGTTCGGGTACTTTAGAGGGCGGTATTAAAGCCATCGACTACGCGATCGAAAAGAAAGTTCAGGTTATTTCTGCAAGCTGGGGTGCTTCGGTTCCTCTTTCAACTGCTAAACCATTGGTTGAAGCCATTGAGCGCGCTGAAAAAGCCGGAATTATTTTTGTAACAGCCGCAGCGAACGACGGCAAAAACAATGATACAACTGATGTTTATCCGGCGAATGCAAATTTACCGAATATGATCACGGTAGCCGCTTCGAATTCAGCTGATGGAAAGCCATCTTGGTCTAACTACGGAAAAGCAAAAGTTTCTTTGTCTGCTCCGGGAGATGCGATCATGTCGACTGTTCCGGGTGATAAATACTCGAATATGTCTGGTACTTCAATGGCAACTCCATTGGTTGCGGGCTTAGTTGCTTTCCTGAAAGCTCAGGACGCATCATTAACTGGTGCTGAGATTAAAGCTCTGTTGCAGACAACGGGCGCGAAAGTCAGCATTGCAACTGCTTGTAACTGCCGTGTAGATGCATTTGCTGCTGTTGATACTTTGTTATCTCAGAAGGCGTGGATTGTTCCATCTGCAGCTACGATTGCGGAAAATGCAACTTTACAGATGAATTTAAAAAACGCTTCAGGTGCTGTTAAATTCGAATCAACAAATCCTGCTATTTTTACGGTTGATTCAAATGGTTTGGTAACTGCGGTTGCTAAAGGTACAGCTGCGATTAAAGCAACTGATGCTAAAGGAACATTCACAACATTGGATATTAATGTTGGAGCAGCAAGTTCGACGAATCCACCTGATCCCGGAAATCCGGGAAATCCTCCGGGCGGCGAAGAGTGCCCACTTGGCGATCCTGCGATGTGTGACATGATTTGCAAAATCATGCCGACAGCTCCATGGTGTAAATAGTTTCTTAGTTAACAAATTTACTAATCGTAAATAAAAAGAGGCTCATGATGAGCCTCTTTTTATTTCAAATTGAAACACTTTCTCTTTCTGAGTCAGCCATGTTAAGGATCTGTTAAAGTATTGTAATTAAATTATCAAGAAGTGCTATCCTGATGACGATACAAACGCTGTACGTTGTTGGAGGATTTTTGAAGTATCAATTGAAGATTATCATCGCTTTGTTCTGCCTGTTAACTGCTGCCTGTGGCGGACAGTCGGGTGGATTTGCACCGGCAACCTCTCCCTTCATTACTGTTACTGATATTTCAGCCCAAAGTAATTTCAAATTCGGCGAATCAAATACTTCAACTAACGGTTGGGAATTGTCGATAGATACAACAGATCCTGTAGAAGAAGTTTTGCTCGCAAGCGGATGGAACGTGGAGGTTAGGTTTGAATAAATCTATGTTTTTAACTATTTTTCTAGGCTTTATTTTTTCGGTGGTCGTAACTGCTGAAATGAATGTGCCCATTCAGTTAAGACTGAAGTCCCCCGGTGGCTTTTACCCGACAGAAAGTAATCTCAGTTTTAAACTTGTTATTTTAACTCCCGTTAGCGGCTGTATTTTGCGTGAAGAAGATTTTTCATCACAGACAATTACAAACGGAAATGTTTCACTTAACCTTGGTTCCGGAGTGCGTGGCGTAAGCGATCCTTCGCTGACGCTGAATCAGGTTTACGATAATTCAAAAACCAAAACAGGACTGACCTGTGTTGATGCGAATAACAGTATTGTTTCAAGCGGGCAGAGCTATGTTCCCGCTGCCAGTGACGGCCGTATTATCCGTGTGCTGACCACAATCGGCGGAGATCCGGTTTTAGCAAATTTTAACATGCGCGCAACACCTTATGCCATTCAAGCCGAATCGGTCGGTGGAAAATCGGCTTCAGATCTTATCGTCAAGGATGTTTCCTCGCAGTTGAATCAGACCAATCTGAATGACCTCTTACAGGACGTAACCCGCTTCAATAATCTGAAGAGCATTGCGCTTTCAGGGCAGGCGAATAGCGCAACGACTGCCACAACTGCGGCGAATTTTTCAGGTGCGCTTGCTGGCGATGTATCCGGCACTCAGGGCGCCACCAGTGTTAATAAAATCAAAGGTGTTGCTGTTAGTGCCACGGTACCTGTTGCAGGCCAGGTGCTACAGTACGATGGCGTGCAGTATGTACCGTCGAACTTAGCTTCGGGAAGTGTCGTGAGCGTTGCCGGCAAATCCGGAATCGTAACATTAGTAAGTTCGGATATCTCAGGTTTCGGGGATGCCGCAGGAATGAATGTCGGTAGTACTGCGGGAACAGTTGCTGCGGGTAATGATTCACGCCTGCTGAGTGCTTATGCGGATACGTTAAATGCAACGGCTGCTAATACCGCCAGTACGCTGGTCAAACGGGATGCCTCCGGTAATGTTGCGGCTACTAATTTATTATCTTCGAATAACTCTACAAATAATCTTTATCTTTACGATGGCGTGAATTCATTGCGCCTGAAAGCCCCGGCAGGCCTTGCCGCAAACTTTGTTTTTACCTTACCGGCAAATGCCGGTAATTCAGGACAATTTTTACAAACCGATGGCTCTGGAAATTTAACTTGGGTAACCGGTGCAGGCGGTGGCGGAATAGTAATGGATGTAACCGCATCTGCACCTCTCGCTTCAAGCGGTGGAACTAATCCGAACTTAACGATCACTCAGGCCAGTATGAGCAGTGCCGGCTTTCTTTCTTCAACAGATTGGACGACTTTCAATTCTAAACAGAATAACCTGGGGTTTACACCTTTAGATTCAGCTTTCTTTAATGCTTCTGTTGCTTCATCTTCATGTACATCAACACAAAGCCTTTACTGGAACAGCGTAAGCAGTCAATTTTTGTGTCAGGGTATAAGCTTTCCCGCAGATGCTGTGACAAGTGTTGCAGGTCGTACCGGAGTGATTGCATTAGTTAGCAGTGATATTTCAGGGCTTGGTGGAGCAGCGGCACTTAATGTCGGTACTGCTGCCGGAACGGTTGCTGCAGGGAATGATTCAAGAATTGTAAATGCGGTTCAGACTTCGTCTGCATTTTCAGGAGATGTGACCGGAACGCAGACTGCAATTTCGGTTGTGAAAATTCAAGGGGAACCGGTCAGCGCAGCTCCGCCGACAAGCGGCGATGTGCTGAGATACAACGGAACTCAATATATTCCGACGGCTCTTCCGGCAGATGCGGTTTCGAGTGTTGCAGGAAAAGTCGGTGCAGTTAGTTTAGTAAGTGCCGACATTTCGGGATTAGGCGCGGCAGCAGGGCTGAATGTGGGAACCGCTGCCGGAACGGTTGCTGCGGGTAATGATTCAAGAATGGTAAATGCGGTTCAGACCTCGTCTACATTTTCAGGAGACGTGAGCGGGACGAGCTCAACGGTAAGTGTAAATCGAATCAGAGGCGTG
>JANOJH010000393.1:0-1258 GCA_031408135.1 Bdellovibrio sp.
ACGTCTTCAATACTTTGGCGGTTTTGAATGGCCAGGCGTACAGTTAAATCGTAACGCCTTTCTCCTTCAAAAACCAATCCAGCCGATTGACCCGCAAAGGCTGTGCTAATGGCTTGATTGATTACCTCAACTGATAAACCATATTTGGCCACTTCATCGCGATTGATAATGATTACAATCTGAGGAAGGCCTGTTATTTCCTCTACATATAAATCACGTGAGCCCTTTACGGTGCCAACTATTTTACCCACCTGTTGAGAAAGGCCGGTAAGCACATCTAAATCTTCTCCAAAGATTTTTATAGCCACATCCTGCCGCACACCTGTCATCAATTCATTGAACCGCATTTGAATAGGTTGTTGAAAACCGAATGTTACACCGGGCACATCCTCAAGTGCTGCGCTCATTTTTTCTACCAAGTCTTCACGGCCACGGGCTTTCTTCCATTCATCCTTATCTTTTAAAATAACCATCAGGTCGCAGGCTTCTATGGGCATAGGATCTGTTGGTATTTCTGATGACCCTATCTTTGCCACCACTTCTTTTACCTCATCCGGAAATTCACGCATGATTACTTCTGCCCCTTTTTGTGCAGCTTCAATAGTGTACGACAAGCTGCTTCCCGTAAGCACACGGGTTTCAATTGCAAAATCTCCTTCTTCCAATGTTGGTAGAAACTCTCCACCCATGTTCATGAAAGCAAGAATGCTTAACGCGAACAAGATTATGGACGCTACTATTACGAGTGCCTTTTGTTTTAATGCTCCATTGATGACGGGTTCGTATATCCGATGGAAGACGGCCATCATCTTATCTGATAAATTTCGTTTGTGCTGAGTGTTCTTGCTGAGAACAAGTGCCGACATCATGGGAACATAGGTAAGCGAAAGAATAAAGGCACCAAGGATGGCAAAACTTACCGTCTGTGCCATTGGCCTAAACATTTTTCCTTCCACACCCACCAACGCGAGTATAGGCAGGTACACAATCAAAATGATAATTTCGCCAAAGGCTGCAGAGGTTCTGATTTTAGAAGCAGATTCATATACTTCCAAATCCATTTGTTGTTGGTTTAAGCGGCTGGTGGTGCGCAAACTCAGGTGGTGCATGGTTGCTTCTACAATAATAACGGCACCATCTACAATCAAACCAAAATCAATGGCACCCAGGCTCATCAGGTTGCCAGATACACCAAAGACGTGCATGAGAGATACGGCAAACAACATGGCCAACGGAATGACGGAAGCTACAATCAAAC
>JANOJH010000405.1:0-2838 GCA_031408135.1 Bdellovibrio sp.
CCGCAAGGCATTCCATGGTCAGATAAAAAAACTGAGATACCAAAAGAACTCGATTGGGACTTGTGGATTGGCACTGCACCTTTCAAAGATTATGTCGAAAAGATTGTACCCTTCAACTGGCGCGGCTGGTGGGATTATGGCACAGGTGCATTGGGCGACATGGCCTGCCATATTATTGAGCCACCGTTCCGCGTGCTTGGTCTTGGTTATCCCACGGAAGTGGAATGCAGTGTTGGAAGCGTTTATGTGGATGAATTCAAGCGCGGATATTTTCCAGAGAGTTGTCCTCCCTCCTCACACATCATCATGACGTATGCAGGAAAAACCGGAAAGCCAAATGTAAAATTCCATTGGATGGATGGTGGAATTCAGCCTGAACGCCCTGAAGAACTTGGCCCTAATGAAGTGATGGGCGATGGAGGTAATGGCGTGATCATGATTGGTACAAAAGGCAAAATGATGTGTGGCACGTATGGCATCAATCCACAATTGTTACCAACAACACGCACCAAAGAAGTTAATGTTCCGCAAACTTATAAGAGAGTTGATGGTGGAGCCGAAGGTCATTACGCGCAGTGGGTTGAAGCCTGCATAGCGGGCTTTGGAAAAACAGAATTGTCGTCCTCATTTGATTTGGCTGGCCCGCTTACTGAGGGATTGCTCATGGGCAACCTCGCCATCCGCAGTTACGATATACGCAAGCCCCGCTCTGGCGGAAGACCCGATCAGTTTGATTACCCAGGCCGGTTTATCAAATTATTATGGGATGGTCCGAATATGAAGATCACCAACTTTGATGAAGCCAACCAGTTTGTGAAAAGACAATACAGAAACGGATGGTCACTAGGAGTTTAAATTGGGTCTTGGGTATTGGGACTTGGGACTTGGTATTAAAGCTCAAACTGAAAAATTTATTGAATATTGAATAAACATAACTGATAAAGCATGCCACTGAAAACAAAAAAAAATCCATCTGTAGAAAATGTTTCTAGAAGAGATTTTTTGAAAACTGCCGGATTAGCCGCTGCTGCATTCACTATCGTTCCACGATTTGTTTTGGGTGGCAACGGTTTTATTGCACCGAGTGATACGTTGTATATCGCTGGTATTGGCGTGGGCGGAAAAGGTGAAAGCGATCTCACTGGGTTTGCAGGAAGCTTAGATGGAAAGGTGAAAGGAAATCCAAAAGCCAAAATCTCTTTCTTGTGCGATGTAGACGACCGCATGGCAGTAGCCTCCAAAAAGAATTTTCCGACCGCGAAATATTACAAAGACTACCGCGTAATGTTGGACAAGGAAGCAAAAAATATTGATGCTGTTTCTGTCTCCACTGCAGACCACACACATGCTGTGGCCTCCATGGCTGCTATGCAACGCGGCAAACATGTGTATTGCCAAAAGCCATTGACACACGATATCTATGAAGCACGAATGCTAGCAGAGGCTGCAAAGAAATATAAAGTAGTGACCCAAATGGGAAATCAGTTTGCTTCTGCCGATCACGTGCGCACAACCAAAGAATGGGTGGATGCAGGATTAATTGGCGATGTCACCAATGTACTCACCTGGACTAACCGCCCCGTATGGCCGCAAGGTATTCCTGCGCCTACTGGCAAGCATGAAGTGCCAAAAGAATTAGATTGGGATCTGTGGCTTGGACCTGTAAAAGAAATTGATTTCAATCCTGCTTATCTCCCGTTCAACTGGCGCGGATGGTGGAGCTTCGGCACAGGCGCATTGGGCGATATGGCATGTCACATCATGGATGCTGCCTTCCGCATTTTGCCAATTGATTATCCTACTGAAGTTGAATGCAGTTCCACAACTGCATGGGAAGGATTTTTTAAAGAAGCGAATTATTCGGAAAGTTGTCCTGCATCCTCTATCATACATTTGAAGTTTCCGCGCAAGGATGGAAAAGGAGATATTAAATTTACATGGATGGATGGAGGACTTGTACCAAAACGTCCAGATGAATTATTACCTGATGAAGAGCTAGGTGATGGAGGCAATGGTTATATTTTTGAGGGTACAAAAGGAAAAATAATGGCCAACTATAGCAAAGCTCCAGTGCTATTGCCTACCGCAAGGATGAAAGAGGTTACGTTTCCAAAACAAACTTTAGCACGCGTGCCAGGTGCCCAGGATGGCCACTATACACAATGGGTAGATGCTTGCCTTGCGGGATATGGCAAGATGGAATTAAGTTCTCCATTTGAATATGCAGGGCCATTCACAGAAGCAGTGTTGATAGGTAATCTTGCCATCAGAAGTTATGCTATGAAGGGAGTTCAAGGCGCTCGCTACCCTGGCCGCAAGAAACTTCTGTGGGATGCCAAGAACATGAAGATCACAAACTTTGATGAAGCCAATCAGTTTGTGAAGAGGGAATATAGGACTGGATGGAGTTTGTAAGGATCAAGCATTTGTTAGAAAAAAGAAGGGCAACGAAATGTTGCCCTTCTTTTTTGGTAAAGACTTTTTCTAAGCAGTATCTACCGTCTCGGGACGCTGCGTCTATTCATTCGGAGTCCGAGACGAGACTCCACTAAGAATTAGAGTCCGGAGGCGGTAGACGCTGTGGAGAATTAAAAGCTGTAATTTAACGCGTTAAATCCTGATTGGAATTCTTTATCGAAATTAGCTAATTTGCTCATTCAAATTTTATCAAACATGACGGGAGAGTGGATCAGCAGAATTACGGTGGACATTGAAAAATGTGGCGGAAGACCTTGCATAAGGGGAATGAGAATAAGAGTCATTGATGTTTTAGACCTCTTATCTGCTGGCCTTACGAGAGAGCAGATATTGGAGGATTTGCCAGATCTGGAATTGTTA
>JANOJH010000433.1:0-1074 GCA_031408135.1 Bdellovibrio sp.
CGAATCATACGTGAACAAGTCACCTGCTCCGTTAAAAGCAATATCAAACTCATTGCGATAGCCTGCTCCCACCATCTCCCAATGTTGCCCGAGCGAATCCATATGGGCAATCCATCCGCCAGGTGCTTCGCGATTGTTGGCATGACCTCTCGGATCTTTGATTTGAGGGAACAGATTGTCTTCCTTCCATATTGGAGGCAATCGGTATGTTTCCATTTCCGGAACATCCACATGGTTGCCAGCAGCTATATAAATTGATTTTTTATCTGGCGACAGAATAATACTGTGCGGCCCGTGTTCACCGGGCTCTCCTGCAAGGGATTTAATCAACGTGATCTTGTCGAACTGATCATCGCCATCGGTATCCTGAAGGCTGTACATTCCGGTGTTCTTATCGAAGTTTTTATCGCTGTTGTGATTGACCATCACATACAAGCTGTTGAACGCATACAACAAACCCTGCGCAAAGCCCATTCCGATTTTTAGCGTAGTGGTATCTGTGCTTTGGTCAGCCGCTGATCCGATAATAAGTTTCTCCACTTTGGGTTTAGTGGTGTCGCCAGCCATAGGTAATTCAAGACGGTATAAAGCACCATATTGGTCAGCGGTAATCATGCGGCCTTTGTTATCAAACGTCATTGCCACCCACGAGCCTTGATCATTGTCTGCAGGACTGTATAAATGCTCGGCCTGAAATCCCACAGGCAATTTTAGTTTATCGATTTTAGGATTTCCCTTTGTAGCAATGTCTTTATTTTGACAGGCTGATGCAAAAACAAGGATTAAAAGTGCCGATAGAAAATTTAAAGTCCTTTTGAGTTTTAGGTTCATGGTGTGAGTTTTATTTTTTTTCTTCAAATAAATAGGGTGACTGTAGTCATGACTACTAATGAAATGAAAGGGAAGTTAATCCCTTTCATACATCATATACAAATTTTAGTTGATAAATTGTACATGCGCTCATTGAGGATAATGTGATCACAAAAATTTTTAGGCAAACAATTCCACTTCTGCTTTTCCATTGCCATCTGGAGTTGTGAAGAATGGCCTTTTTTCTATTACATAGTTCGTATC
>JANOJH010000466.1:0-2736 GCA_031408135.1 Bdellovibrio sp.
CGATAACCTGAAGTAAAAATTCCAGACTGGGTTTATCATGAACGAGACTGTCTACGAAAAATTTGCCGATAAAATCGCGCGGGGCGATATCGCAATCCACCGCACAGAGATCAGGTCTAACTTCGAATCCATGCTGAATACGTCCAAGCGTAAATGGAAAAGCCCCACCGCCGTGTGCAAATGCCACCCTCAGCTTCGGAAATCTTTTAAACACCCCGCCGAAAATCATCGAACAAATGGCAAGGCTGGTCTCACTCGGCATGCCCACAAGCCAAGGCAGCCAGTACTTCTGCATTTTATCCTGTCCAAGCATATCCCAAGGGTGTACCAGCAAGCAGGCCTCAAGCTGCTCAAGCCTCTCATAAACCGGAAATAATTTTTCATCAGAAAGATTCATTTCATTAATGTGTGACCCGATCTGAAATCCCTTAAGCCCTAGCTGTCTGATTCCACGTTCGGCTTCCTGAACTGCAAGCTCCGGGGCCTGCATGGGTAAAGTCCCTAATCCTACAAAGCGCTTGGGCGCCGACCGCACAACTCCGGCTATGTGATCGTTTAAAAATTGTGAAACATAAAGGCCATGTTGCGGCTTTGCCCAATAAGAAAACATGACCGGCACAGTTGAAAGCACCTGTACCTGCACGCCGAAATCACGATACTCGGCAAGACGAACTTCAGGGGTAAAGCAGTTTTCCTCTACCCGCCGAAAAAATTTTCCGGAGTCATCAAACATGTCGCAGTGGCTGCAACCGGTTTGCTTCTTCAGTTCAATAAAACCACCATAGCCGAATAGTTCTTTAAACTTCGGGATTTCCGGCGGCAGAATGTGAGTATGAATATCAATCTTAAGCATGACTCCACTTTCGCCCGTTAACTGTGCCGCATTTTGCGCAGGCGGTGTGCCGGCTGTTGTAATAACGCTCAAAGACCGCCGCAAAATCTGTCTCAATATTTGTCAAAGCAAAAAATTCTTCATAAAGTTTATTCTGGCATTTCTCGCAATACCACTGCAGACCGTCCAATTCGCCCACTAGGCGTTTCTTTTCGATAACAAGGCCAATTGTGGCTTCTGGACGTTGCGGCGAATGGGGCGTGTTTGCCGGCAGCAAATAGATATCGCCTTCGTTAATCGAGATGTCTTGCATTCTCCCCTGTTGATTAATAATTTTCAGGGTCATGTTGCCTTCAACCTGATAAAAAAATTCCTCACTCGCGTTAACATGGAAATCGGTTCTTGCATTCGGGCCGCCAACCGCCATAACTATAAAATCATGCTTTACTTCACCGTCCAGCCAAATGCATTTATTTCCGACAGGCGGTTTCAGCAAATGCCGGCTTTCTGCGATCCACCTTTTCAGATTCAGACTCTGATAAAGACTCATACCATCACCGCCACACATTTCAGTTCAATTGCAATCGGAGTCGGTAAACAATTAATTTCAACTGTCGTACGGCAAGGTGGGTTTTCGCTGAAGTACTCTGCCCAGAGCCGGTTATAAATCGGAAAATCATTTTTCATATCAGTTAGGTAAACTGTCACGTCAACCAAGTCAGTCCAGGCTGCACCTGCATCTTCAAGAATCGCTCGTATATTTTTAAACACACTGTGGCACTGAGCTTCGATGTCGTAGCTCTTAACACGACCATCCGGATGCAATTCCACCCCTGGGATATTTTTCGTTCCGCGTTCGCGCGGCCCCACTCCCGATAAAAACAGTAAATTACCTGCTCGTCTTGCGTGTGGGTAAAGGCCTACCGGTTCCGGCGCCCGTCCTGAATTAAATTCTTTGCTCATGATCTTGCCTCATATTGAATGCAAACATTTTTAACTTCAGAGAAAAACTTCAGCGCATCAATTCCGCCTTCGCGTCCATATCCTGAATCCTTCACACCGCCAAATGGCGTGCGGAGGTCTCGGAACATCCACGTGTTCACCCAAACAAGGCCGGCGTTCAAAGCTGAAGACAAGCGTTCGGCACGATTTAAGTCTGCAGTCCAGACAGATGCCGAAAGCCCGTATCGGGTTGAGTTGGCCATTTTTATAAGCTCAGATTCAGATTCAAACGGCATCAGTGTGGCCACCGGTCCAAAAATTTCTTCCTGGTTCGTCCGGCAATCAAAAGTAAGACTTTCAATCAGTGTGGGCTCAACAAAGTAGCCTTTGCTTAATTCTCCGGTTGCCTCAAATTTCCGCCCACCGGTCAGAATTCTGCCGCCCTCAGATTTGGCCAGTTCAATGTAAGAAAGTACTTTTTGCATGTGGGCCTCAGAAACCAAAGCGCCTTGCTCGGTTTCTTTCAACAACGGATCGCCCTGTTTGAGTAATTTTGTCTTTTTAACCAGTGCTGATTTAAAATCAGCATAAATTGATTTTTCGATGAAAATTCTCGAACCACAAAGGAAAATTTGTCCCTGATTTGCAAATGACGAACGTAATGTCGTTTCAAGAGCTTTTTCAAAATCGCAGTCCGCAAAAATAATGTTCGGGTTTTTTCCGCCCATTTCAAGCGAGAGTTTTTTGAACTGGCTGGCTGTGGCTTTTGCTATACTCTGACCGGTCAAAGTGCTTCCGGTAAACGAGATGGCTTTTACTTCCGGATGTATAACCAGCGGCTCACCAACCCCAATTCCGGTACCTTGAACGATATTCAGTACACCATTTGGAAGTCCGATTTCTTTCGCTACCTGACAAAGTAAATAAGCCGTCATCGGAGTCAGTTCAGATGGCTTTGCAAC
>JANOJH010000470.1:0-5258 GCA_031408135.1 Bdellovibrio sp.
ACATGATTTCGGCCACAAGATGATTCATTGTCATTTCGCTCAGGCAAACCATTTTATGACATTTCTTTTTAATTTCTTCGGAAACACCGAAGGCTCCGCCAACAATTAGAACTCCACGCTTCTTGCCGGACTCCTGCGCCGAGTTAATCAATATCGAAAACTCGATCGAAGAATACTTTTTCCCGTTTTCATCCAAAAGAATTATGTAATCATCTGAAGTCAATTTTTCGAGTAATAGCTTGGATTCAAAATTTATTTTAAGGGCGGCATCGGCGCGGTCGGCTTTTAAGGTTTTTAGATGCGTGATTTCAAAAGCCGCATAGGGTTTAATTTTTTTGAGATAGACCTTTTCACCTTCGTCAAACCAAGGCTCGCGTGCCGTTTTGAAATCAAAAAGGGACCATTTCATAAATCAGTTTTTACTTGAGCTGGCTTGCGGTTTTATCCGACAACTTGAGCTCGGTTCCGCTCTTCCAGAGATCTTCAAGCCGGTACTCTTGCCTTACGAAGTCGTAGAATAAGTGAACGATCAGCGCGCCATAATCCACAACAACCCAACGGCCTTCATCAACGCCTTCAACCCCGAGCGGATACACATTAAACTCTTCCTTAACAGCAGCAACCAGGTTTTCAGCCATTGAAGAAGTGTGACGCGTACTCGTTCCTGAGGCAATCAAGGTGTAGTCGCTGCTGGAAGACACAGACTGTACGTCAAATGCCTTAACCGCTATTGCTTTTTTATCAAAAAGAATTTGCGCACAGAATTCCGAAAAATTCTTGAAATTGGCAATTTTACTGGTTCCCGTTTTATAGAGGCCATGTTCTTTGATGTAACCCTCAACCGCCAGTGGCAAGAATTTATCTGCGGGGCGTCCGACACGGAGCTTTTTTCTAAGCTCGGAAGAAGAAATGTCGAGGTCATTCAAGGTTATAAACTCGATCGATCTTCCTGTTGTCAGCTCCAATGTTCCGAAATCACTCTCCGCCACAAGTGGAGTGAGGTAATCAGGCCATTCGTTTTCATTTTCCGGAATATGGTAGCCCGGACGGGTTGTTACGACGATATTAACCAGCTCCAGAAGTTTTTTGTAACTCTTCCATTCAGAAAAAGTTTCAAAATTATCAGCGCCGATGATGAGATACAGTTCGCTCGATTTATATTCTTTAAGAAGCTCTTTTACCGTATCAATGGTGTAGCTTTTGCCGCCGCGCTTTAGCTCGGTGTCATTTATATGAAAAGCTTTGCCATAGCTGCTGAAGGCCAAACGTGCCAGTTCAAGCCTATGTTCACCCGTTGGCCCGTCCATCGGAATTTTAAGCGGATTCTCATTGTTGGGAATGATGTGAATGAGGTTGAAACCCATTTTTTTCTGAACTGTTGTTAAACTGTTAACGTGGCCATTGTGAGGGGGATTGAAGCTCCCTCCAAAAATTCCGATTTTCATATTTCTACCTGTTTGCCTTATGTAACATCTTTGGATTTCAAAACTTTGGTGCCCACAAAAGTCAGAAGTTCCTGAATTTGCTTGCCGGTTACCGCTGAAATTGCAAAGCAATCTACGTTAAATTTCTTTTTGAATTGTTGTTTAATTTTATCAATTTGTTCTTTAGAGAGCAGATCGATTTTATTCAGTACAACGATTTGTTCGCGATCCATTAACGGGAAAAACCCGTCTTTGTCTTTGTTCATTTCGTCATACATCTGCAATTCATACTGAATGTCTTCGTAATCCTGAATGGCCTCACGGCCGCCCATTCCAGAAACATCCACTAAATGAAGAAACAATCTGGTGCGCTCGATATGTTTAAGAAACATGATGCCGAGACCAACACCCTGATGGGCGCCTTTAATGAGTCCCGGAATATCGGCAACAACAAAACTGCTATAGTCGCCAACTTTAACAACTCCAAGGTTCGGAGTCAGTGTCGTAAAGGGATAATCTGCAATTTTTGGTTTTGCTGATGAAATTCTTGATATTAGGGTTGATTTACCGGCATTCGGAAAACCGATAATTCCGACGTCGGCAATTAGTTTCAGCTCTAAAATCAGATCGAGGCTTGTGCCCTCTTCACCCGGTTGAGCGTGCTCTGGCGCCTGATTAACGCTCGTTTTGAAAAAGACATTTCCTTTTCCGCCGCGTCCGCCGTCAAGTACCTTTACTTCTTCAATTCCGGCTAAGTCATAAAGTACTTCGCCTTCAGAGGTTCTTAGTACAGATCCTTCTGGAACAACCATCACAAGGTCTTCGCCATCAGCGCCGAACATATCGCAACCTGCTCCGGGCTTTCCACTTTCAGCCGTATAAGTTCTGAGGTTTTTATAGTCCATCAATGAATTGATATGTCGTGAGACTTTAAAAACCACATCGCCACCCTTGCCGCCGTTGCCGCCATCTGGGCCTCCACGAGGCGCATAGGATTCGCGCCGAAAGCTTTTCGAGCCGGGGCCGCCGTGACCGGATTTTATCGTAATTTTAACTTCATCTACAAATTTCATAAGTACTTTCAGTATAAGATTTTAGCAGCTCGATGACAAAACAAAAGGAGCTTTGAGAGCTCCTTCTATAATAATTACTAAAAATTTAAAACTGTTTACGCTGCTTTAGGATAAACGCTGATTTTAAATCTGTCTTTAGCAAATCTTTCGAATTTTACGTGCCCTTCGATTACGGCATAAATCGTGTGGTCACGACCCATTTTCACATTGTTACCGGTGTGAAACTTAGTTCCACGTTGGCGAACAAGGATTGTGCCTGATTTTACTAATTGTCCACCGAATCTCTTAACGCCTAGATTCTTCGGTTGGGAATCTCGACCGTTCTTGGTACTACCACCAGCTTTTTTACTTGCCATTGTTTACTCCGTTTTAAAGTTAAAAATTTTACTTTTTAGTTTTCTTAACTGTCTTTTTTGTTGCTGCTTTTTTTACCGAACGCTTCGAAGCAACTTTAGCTTTCTTTGGCGCCGCTTTTTTAGCCGGAGCCTTCTTTGCTGGCTTAGAAAGTTCTGCATCATCTACGTCAGAATTTCTTACAGAAACACGTGCTTTGTGATCTGCAATTTTATTTTCGATTCTTTCGACGCGCAAAGCTGCCATATCTTTAACTACAGGAGCAGCATCTGTTTTTGAAACCTGTCCGTCTGGTGAGGTAATTGACTTAATAAATAATTCGGTGAAGTTCTGCTTGTGAGTTCCGAACTTTCTGTAACCTTGTCGTCGTTTCTTCTTAAAAACGATAACTTTTTTTGTTTTGGCCTGCTTGGTAACAACTACTGTCACTTTTGCATTTTTAACAAGTGGTGTTCCAACGTGTGCCTTGTCGCCGCCGATCATTAAGATTTCAGAAATAACAAATTCTGCGCCCAAATCCTGCTCTAATTTTTCAACTTGTAAAACGTCGCCGGCCTGAACTTTGTATTGCTTGCCGCCAGTTTTGATAATTGCGTACATGTATCCTCACTTTATCTAAATGTTTTGCTCTTCACCATTTTTAACGAACTTTGTTTGTGCCATTTTCGACCGATGGCTGTCAATTTTAATTCGGTTTAATCGGAAAAGTCTTGCGTTTGACCCAATTAAGATATTTAATTGGGTCAATATATGGCTCATTTATGGCAAAAGGCAGACTGGCCCTCCTTTAGTTGGAGTAGTTCGGCGCTAATGGACATTTTAGTAAAGGCCCGCTTTGAGCAAGGCCGCCTGCTTTCGCTGCCTTCGAGCTTTGTTCACTCATTTGAAATTTCCGATATCAAGGGAGCCATTTATTCCGATCTGAATGATTTCGCCTTGTTGCCTGAGCGCTTACACGGCTGGCAGGCTTCACTGTTTCCGACCGGTTATTCCGGTGTAAAGAAAATAAAAACCGCCGAATTTCGAACCAAAGACCTTATCAGGACGTCCCTCCCCAACAAACACCTGAATGAGGAATTACAAAAGTACCTCCACTGGTGGCGCGAGCCGCCAGTGGAGATGGATCCGGTCTTGAGATCGGCCATCGCATTTATCTGGTTTGTTTTCATTTCACCTTATGAGGATGGAAACTATGATCTGGCTTGCGCGTTGGCCGAACTTGCTCTTCAGCAGGAAGAAAAAACCCTTACGCGGACATACGACATTGCCGTTCAGTTGACTGAGAATCGCAGCGATGTGCTTAAAGAAATTGAAAAATGTGCCGCTGGCGGCGGCGACCTCACTCAGTGGTTAAACGTTTATCTCGAGCTTTATTTGATTGCCGTTCGTTCGGCTTATGCGATCGCTGAGAAAAATCAGAACAATGAGTTTTTCTGGAAAGCGGCCTCGGCTTTTGATCTTAACTCCCGCCAGCGCAAAATTCTTAATTTAATGCTGGACGAAAAATTTGAAATGACCAATCGTGAGTATGTCGATATCTGCAAAACCAGCCGCGAGTCAGCCAAACGTGACCTGGCTGAACTGGTAATTTTCGGTTTATTGAAAACTGGTGAAAAAAAAGGTCGGTCCGTAAATTACCGGCTCTAAATATTAAGGAAAATTTAAATGAAACTTCTGCTGTGATGGATGTATTCGACGCAATCAAAAAAAGAAGAAGCATTCGCAAGTATACGGAAAAAAATGTGCCTGCTGAAATTATTCGGAACGCTCTCGAGCTTGCAGTGCTGGCGCCGAACTCGTCAAATAGTCAGACTTGGAACTTCTATTGGGTTAAAAGCCCTGTTAAGAAAACAAAACTGGTTCGGGCCTGCCTAAACCAGTCGGCAGCCCGCACCGCCGCTGAATTAATCGTTGTCGTGGCGTCGCCTGAGTCGTGGAAACGCTCGCATAAAGAACTCGTTACATTTATTGAAAGCGTGAATGCGCCAAAGCCGGTGATTTTTTATTATCGGAAACTTTTTCCTTCAATGTACCGCTGGGGATTTTTGAATTCGCTGGGGCTGACTAAAAAACTGGTCTTTTTCGTCACGGGCTTATTCAGGCCGATCATGCGGGGGCCCGGCACCCTTCGCGACATTCAGGAAGTTTGTATTAAGTCGGCCGCTTTGGCCTCAGAAAACTTTGTACTGGCAATAACGGCCCAGGGTTTTGCCTCCTGTATGATGGAGGGCTTTGATGAGCCGCGAGTAAAGAAAATTCTTGGTCTAAGGCATTCAGACCGGGTTGTTATGGTAATTTCAGTCGGCGAAGAGGCCGACCGTGGCACGTGGGGGCCCCGTTTCAGAATTTCTTCTGATAAAGTTATCCACGAGGTTTAATTCTCGTCGTTAAAAATTTCGTATTGTTC
>JANOJH010000491.1:0-5102 GCA_031408135.1 Bdellovibrio sp.
GCCAGCGAAGTTGCCGGTATACTTGCGTTCTGCCACTCGCTTAATTTAACTCCACCTAAGTACTCATTCGGGGATTTACCGTGCTCATCTTTTTCAAGGTCGAAGCCGGCTTCGAGTGGCACATTAATAAATGGCTTTGGAATACTTTCGGCTTCTGCTGCCGTTAACGCGCGCAAATTACCGTCAGTGTCTCTGCGGCCTACAGTTGCACGAACCACTGTTAAGCCATTTTTTTCAGCTTCTTCCACCAAACCGTTGGCGTAGCCGCGATTAAATAATTCGCCGAAGAGGACTAATAAATCGCCCTTTTGAAATTTTTTTTGAGCGGGCCTATTTCTGATCGGGGTATAATTTTTCATCCGGAAATACTAGCCCGACCGTCCACTTGACTCAACTATCAGTCGTTGACACGATAGGTATATGCATGAAAAAAAAGCTAAAATTGTCAGTTTAGTTCCGTCATGGACCGAGACTTTGCTGGTCGCGAATCTGAATGTGGTGGGGCGCACGCGTTTTTGTATTCATCCGGCGGAAATGGTCAGTAGCATTCCCGCTGTTGGAGGCACTAAGAATCCGAAAATTGATGAGATTATTGCTTTAAGGCCTGATTTTGTGGTGCTGGATAAAGAAGAGAATAAAAAAGAGCTGGCTGAAGCGCTACAGGCGGCGGGGATTGAGATTTTGGTTTCGCATGTTACAGGGTTGGAAAGTGCGGCGGAGTTTTTGGATGTCCTGGGGGAAAAGTTTTCGAGTACAGTGCTGGGTGATTTTGCGGCGGAGTATCGGTTGGTCCTGTGTAATAAAAATGAAGTCGATCAGGAAAAGTTTTTTCAGCAAATTGTTTTGCGCTCGAATTCAGAAATTGATTTTAGGAAACTGGAATATGTTATCTGGAAGAAACCGTTTATGGTTATCGGAAGAGATACGTTTATTGCGGAAGTTTTAAAACTTGGCGGCGTTGAGATGCGTCGGGATGTGAAGTATCCGGAAGTTTCGGATGGGGAGCTGAAAAGTAGGTATTGTCTGTTTTCGACCGAGCCTTATCCGTTTGAAAAGGAATTTTTAGCGTTAGGGGAGCAGGGGTTTAAAGGCGCTTTGGTTGATGGTGAGAAGGTTAGTTGGTATGGGGTTCGGAATTTGAGATTTCTGCAGTCGTGCATCGAATGAAAAAAATTAGCCTTTTAGTGGCAATTCGATTTTGATTTCTCTCTTCCTAGTTGTCATTTTAATTGGGTTAACATTAGCAATTGTTTTGCCATCATAAATTAGTCACAATAACCCGTAAGTAGTTGAAATCATTATGCGCAAATGTCAATTAATATAAAATATCCATTTGTCTTAATTCCGGATATACTCAAGTTATTTCATTAAGTTACCGATATATTAAGTGTAAAGTTGACTTTACGATCAATAATAGATAGGATTAACTTATGAAAACGACTGAGTTTTTTAACACTTTAAAAACACACAACCTTTCACACGTTGAAAGAGATACTGGCGTCAGTCGACAAGCGCTTCATAACGCCCTAAAAACTCATAATATGAAACTAGACAATCTGACGGCAGTAGCAAAGGCCTTACGCCTTAAAGTTGAATTTACCCCTGTAACCAACGAAGAAAATTTGATGAGTAGTTTAGCCAGATTGGGAGCGCCACTTGCTCATTCCAAAGATGGAAATCTTTCGCTCGATGATTGCGTTCGCGAAACACTTAAATTCGCTCGGCATGATGGTGTTTACGAAACGCTACTCCCTTATGTACTCTGCCTTAATGTTGAAAAATTGAACCCACTCACACTTGCAGCATCTGCTTTTACGGCAAATCAGGTTAATGTTCTTGGCTACTTTGTCGACCTAGCAAATCGCTTTCATCCAAGTGTAAAATTTCAGCGCCTATTAAAATTACTCGAACCAGCCAAATCTAACGAAAAAGAATTCCTAGTGTTATCAACTAAGTCTCAATTTCCAGAGCTATTCAAAAAAAATGAACTTGCTCTAGAATGGAATTTAAAAGTACGCGGCACGGTAGCCGATCACTTAAATAGATGGGATAAATGGGAAAAGTCTCTAAAACACAGCTAGAAAATTTATTTATTAAAGTCGATGCTAGATTAAAAAAACAAATTGCACTTTATATTATTGGCGGTGCATCTGCCATTCTGGGATATAATGTTACTAAGGTTACAAATGATGTCGACGTGGATGGCGCCATTGACTCAGATTTAAATCAAATTTTCGACGAAGAAGCTAAAAAATTAAATTTAGATCTTTATCTTTCATCAAAAGGTGTTTTTTTTCCACCCGATGATTATCGAAGTCGAACAAAGTTTAAAGAATTCCCTAAAAATAAACTTAGAGTTTGGTATTTAAATCAATATGATTTAGCAATTAGTAAAATTGATCGTGGGCTTGATAAAGATTTTGATGATATAAAGAGAGTACACGAAAAATCCCCCTATGATCGTGACAAATTAATCAATATCTTTAACGAGGAATATATTAATGTTGTCGCAACAGGCAACCTGCGTGAAAAGAAGATGAATTTAATTGATCTCATTGTAAATCTCTTTGGTGACAAAAGTATTGAAGACACTAAAATAAAATTAAAATTTTAAACAAAAAATTTATTTTTGAGCTCGTTATTGAGGAACAGGCGGGCTATAAATAATGACTAGAAACTGCAATTATCGGCGTCAAAAACGGAAGATAAAGCAGTAGCCGTCAACAGCGTGGCTGGAAGCAAAACCGGCCGCCGAGTTCGGACTGCCGATTTCCGGAAAAATAATTTTTTGACACTCAACTTCATTGTAAGTTAATAAGCATAATGCAATTTTCATTTCGTAAAAAGTTTCAGGACTTTCTCCGATGCATTTTTATTTTTGTTCATTTCGGCTGTGATTTCATTTTTAGAATATAAGATCGCCTTTTCAATTGTTCTGACAATTTCATAGGGGCTCCGTACTGCGAATACATATCGGTTCTGATACTTTACAGCCTCTAAATTGTTTAAAAAGTGAGGGCCCGTAATAACCGGCAACCCGCAGCAGAGCGGTTCCATTACAGAATGAATTTTGTCTTTAAAGGATCCGCCGACAAAGGCAATATCCGCAGAACGATAGGCATCGGCTAAAAATCCTATTTTATCTATGATAAGGACGTCTTTTTCCAACTTGATATTCGTGGGGTCGGGCTGGTTCGCGAGAAGTTGAAAACTGAACTTGCGCTTTTGTAATTCTTTTTGAACCCGCTCGATGTTTGTCGGCGCGATTTCGTGAGGGCTGAGAATAATTTTAAAACCGTTCCTGATCAGTTCTGAAAAGGCGTCAAATAGCACAGACTCATCTTCGGGCCAGGTTGAACCGCAAATAAAAACCCTGGATTCTGTGATAACCTTAATTTTTGATTTCTGTTCAAGGCGGTGAAAAACCTGATCGAAGCGGGTGTCGCCATCGGCTGAAATGTTTTTCAGGTTTGAGATTTTCATGAGTTCAGCTTTTATGTTTTCATCAAGACACGAAATAAAATCCAACTTCGACAGAAAATAAGTGTTCACAAAATTCAGTGTGGGATTGAAAGAAATCACTCCGGTTTTTATTTTTCGCCGTTTAGTCTGGACAATGAGTTCAGGCCACAAATCTGTTTTTGAGAAAATAAGCACCTTGGGATTGATGTGGTCGATCAGTTTGTTCATGGCGGCGGGCTGGTCCCATGGTAGCGGGATAAACTGGTCGACAAATTCGGTGATATTGTAAAATAATCGTTCAGCCGAAGGAGAAGAGTAGGTTACGACAATCTGAGCATCGGGTTTATTACGTTTAAGAAGGCGAATTACAGATTTACAGTATTCAATTTCGCCACTTGAAGCATGAAACCAGTAGCTATTGCTGAATTTATTAGTTTTTATAATTTCTTGATTACGCAAGGCAAGCCAGGCCTGCATTTTCGAGCCTAGTGCAGGCTTCAGTAACAAAAGTAAATTTTTTGCGAGTGTATAAACGATCCGGTAAAAATAAATCATACGGTTTCCAGAAGTTTATTCAAATGATCGGTAACTTCCGAGGAGCTTATTGCCCGTAAGCATTCTTGGAAAACAGGGTTTACACAAGGTCCTTGGCCGTGCTTCGAACAAGGCCGGCACTTAAGGTTGCGCTCAAGGATCACCGTAGAAGCGCGCGACGGAAAGCCGAAGGGCGCAGGGCCCATAAGCGCAATTGTGGGCTTACCCAGTTGTTCAGAGAAGTGCAGTAGGCCGGTGTCGTTGCTGATGGTGAGCTTGGCATTTTGAATTACGGCGGCTGAAGTCAGTAGGTCAGTGGTGCCGGTAAAATTCACGACATTATGGTTGGAATTCAGTGTTTTCGTAAAAAAATCGTCTTTACCTGCGAGTACAACAAAAGTGCGGTTTGGATTTTTTTTAATGAGTTCATCCCAATGTTCAATGGGCCAACGCTTAAGTTCGTACGCCGCGGAAGGCACCAGCACAATGTAATCTTTAAGTTGCACTGTGAGTTCTTTAGCTTTTTTTTGTACGGATTCATTCAAAAAAAGTTGCGGTGCTGCCGGAAGTTTAAATTTCATGCCCCATTTTTCGAGCGGTTTTATGAGGTCACGCTGGCCAGAAAAGGGTTTTTCAAAAAGATTTTTCTGAAATTTAATAAGTAAAAAGCGTTTAAAGCGCATCATCGGCCGCACCAAAGTGCTATCTGCGTGAACATACATTCGGATAACCAATGACCGCATATTGTTGTGAGCATCATAAACGTGGGTGAATTTTTCTGCACGCAATTCTTTGGCTAAAGCAAATAAGCCATTAATGCCGAGGGCGCGGTCGAGCACCCAGAGTTTTTTGATCGCGGGATGATTTTCAACAATCGGTGCAAGGTCTTTGCGGGTAACAAAATGAATTTCGGCCTGTGCAACATAAGATTTAATAAAAGCCGGAATGCTAAGAGCCTGAGTTAAATCGCCAATGCTAGAGAATCTTATTATGAGAATTTTCATTGTCTTTAGTCATACTATTTACAAAAACCGGCATCTGTCCAGCCGCCATTGCCAATGGCGGCTGTTTTTAACCTCAAAACGCATAATTTGAGTTTCAGCTCG
>JANOJH010000419.1:0-3629 GCA_031408135.1 Bdellovibrio sp.
TCTTTCGGAATCGGTAATGGCCAGAAGAAAGGGTCGCGCCAGCCGATACGGTCGATGATTTCCATATAGGATTCAGGGATCGAGCTTCGAACCGCCTGCTGGTAGATCTTGATACGGAGTAAAGCCATCTGCATTCCGTTCCGGGCCGCATAAAAAGCTTTTATCCGGCTGAGTTCCTGAGAGTTCACAATATATTCAACTGCTGAATCTCGGGTTACCTCGGTCGCGATATATACCATGAACATCAACGACATCATTGCAAGAATCAGCGCGATTCCTTTTTTGCTGGATGATGGATTTAACGGATTATGCTTCAGTCTTGCAATTATTTCTTTCATTACTGACTTCCCGGTTGCGGAGTCGTTAACGGATTAGCCGCAGTTGTGGATTTTTCGGCATTATTCGGAAAATGCACCGGAATTACAAATTGCATCGAATACGTTTTGGCCTTTTTTTCAATTTCACGCTCGATCGTCAGTGAGACCTCGACTGCGTCCGGAAAAAGCCCGCGGGTGCCCGCATCTGAACTTGAACTGGTCGAGTTCCAGGTGCTGACCCAGTCTTGCTTGGATTCGCCGATGTATCTGAGTTTAAACTCGGTCACATTCTCTAGCATGACAATTTCATTGCCGCCGGTTTTGACATCTTCGTCGAGCAACACCTGAGTTCTGCGATAAAGACATGAGCTCGATTGTTTCGTCGTCAGGTTGCTGCAACTTTTGAGTGCGTAGCCCACTTCGACAAAATCGGCTTGAGTAATATTCGAAATTGTCCGCCCGCTGTTCATCGTGACAAAGTTCATTTCGGTGTCGCTACCCACAAAATTAGTGGTGGGATCCGAGCGTTTGGTCTGCCGCGGGGGCTCAGGTGCTACCGGCGGAGCGACTGCGCCGACCACTGCCGGCGCTTTTGGTTTGGTTGCCATGTCCTGAATTTCTTTTTCGAAATCCCGGTGATGAAAAGCTAACGTCACATCAGACTTGATCATCCGCATCGAGTCGCGCAGTGCCGACACGTCATCTACCTCGGCTTGAATTTTAGTTCGGGCTTTAAGTGCGCGACTGATCACCTGAGTTGAAAGTATTGTCAGCGTTGAAAGAATCGTAACAGCTAAAATAACTTCGAGCAGGGTGAAACCCTGATTCTCACGTATCATTGAGCCGCTCCGCCGCCAAGCGATGGTAAGGGGAGCGATTTATTATAATCCATCATGTAAATCGTAACATCTGCATTAATCGGTTTTTTACCTTCATTATAAGTAACGCTGACATTAACCTCTTTTACGCACTTCCCGAGAAATTCGGTGTAGGTGTTCATCAGGCCCATTAAAATCGGATCAGCTCCGCCGGGTTGGGCTGTCAACATCGCAGACAGATTCGGCATTTCAAATTTCTTCGAACGGAGCCGCCACGAATATTCCGGCAAATCGCTGCCGAAATTATCCTCTTTTTCATCGGGGATGGATTCAAGGGATTTGTTTTTATATTCACGCTCGATTTCGGTAACTTTGCGTTCGAGCAACGCTGCAATCTGAACCTGAACCTGGGTTTTTCGCAAACGACTATAGGTACTGGCCCATGAATTGGTGAGAATAAACAAACCCGAAGCCATGACGACCAAAGCCAAGACGACCTCGAGTAGTGTAAATCCGTTTAATTGTTTTTTTCCATTACAGGCTTTAGTCACTGGCTAAATGATAGCCTGAGTTTTTGCTATCTGGCGAGTTCTTTTAGAAGTTTTGCTTCTGGGATAACATCGGATCTGCCAGTTAGGGGATTGTAAACCAGAGTCCATATCGTGCCTTTCGGATCTTCAATTTGAATGGCCGACGTTTCGATTAAGCCCTGCGGAAAAAAATGAATGTAGGCAAGTCCATCGGTTATGGTCAGATCTAAACTGCCGCTCTCGATGAGTTTGAATTTATACCCGCCGGGTAAAGTTTGTTTCTTTTTAAAAATGCTCGTATCGGCCTGAAAATCCGGTGGCGGCTTTGGTGCATTTTTATCAGGGTTTTTAGCTTCTTCCCGTTCTTTTTCGAGTTTAGCTTTATCAACCAGAACAATTTTGGTGGATTTCTCAACCCACCAGCTCTGTTGTTTCTCGGTCAGATCAAATGCCAAACGGTAGGTAGAGCCCGTTAGTTTAGCGCGGCTTTTCAGATCTTTGCCGGCTATGATGAAATCGCGGAAAACGCGGCGGGTGTCGGCCTTTTTATCGAATAATCGGGGTGCGGCAATCGCAATTATGGCGCCGATGATCGACAGCACAACCGCAATCTCTAAAAGTGAAAAGCCTTTTTTATTTTTTAAAAACCCGGGTGTTACCAATTTTTTTTTATTTATTCTTCGGCAGCGGCAGAGCTAGTGGAATAAATATCTTTGTCAGGGCCTTCGCCGCCTTCTTTTTTATTTTTTCCGAGACTTTTCAGATTGTAGCCGTTACCTGAAGTTTCATAACCGAATTCGGTTTGCCATTCATCTTTAAGGAGATTCTTTGCATTCTTATTACTTGTCCAGTTTTTACAATCGGCCGTGTCGCTGACCATGAACTGTAAACTACTTGGTAACTTGCCGCAGTCGGCCTGGTATTCGTTTAATTTATTTTCAATTTCGCCCATTTTTATTTTGGTATTTCTGACATTGGCATTATCGCGGCCTTCCTGAATTCGCGGTAAAATCAAGGCCATAATTCCGCCGATAATAACCAGAACGATCATGATTTCAGCTAAAGAAAAACCTTTGTTATTTAGCTTTTTATAATTATTTTTAGAATTGGTTCTTGAATTTTGCATAAAACGTCTCCTCGATTAAAGATAGAATTTAACCTAATTTTGATGTGAGTTCAAACATTGGAACGATTATTGAGATGACGATAACAAAAACCACGACTCCTATAAGGAGCGTCATAATCGGATTGAGCAGGGTGGTAATAGAATCAACTTTTGATTTAACCTGAAAGTCGTAGGCGTCTGCAACCAAGGTCAGCATATTTTCGAGATCACCGGTTTTTTCGCCGATATTGACCATGTGAACCACCAGCGGGGGGAAATGACCCGACTTTTTCAGGGGGCCAGCGATGGATTCACCTTCAGAAATGTTGCTTTTCGCTTCATCGATCGCCAGTGCGATGACGTGATTGTTGACGACGTTTCTGACAATATCTAGTGCATTCAGCATCGGCACACCGCCGGTCAAAAGTGTGGCAAGAGTTCGCGTAAAACGGGAGATCGCTACCATTTTGGTAATTTCTCCGAAAAGGGGAATTTTGAGCGAAACCGAATCCCAGGTTTTCTTGCCTTCGCTCGAGTTTTTCCAGTTCAGAAATAATAAAAGTCCGATGATGATGAATCCTGCAAAGAAGTACCAGTTATTAACGAAGACCTGACTGATCGAGGCAATCACCTGCGTATACCAAGGAAGTGTGATGTCAGGAAAAGACTCAAAAATCGTTAATATTTTTGGAAGTACACTCGTGAACAATCCGAAAATCACAAGCGTTATAACCACTAGCATGATAATCGGATACGTCATCGCGGCACTCAAGCGCTGGCGCAAGTCGGCCTGCGCTTCAGTAAATTCGGCCAAGCGAAGCAGGAAGGCCGCGATAATGCCAATGTCAGAAATACCAAA
>JANOJH010000531.1:0-1609 GCA_031408135.1 Bdellovibrio sp.
AATAAAAATGACCACAAGCCCGTTAGTGCCGCTCATTAGCCTGTGCGAGTACTCGATCCAGGTTTTTTTCTGGGTGAGGTCAGGAACAAAGTCGCCACCGCAAAGTGGCCAATGGTCGCCGCAACCGTCGCCTGAATGCGAAATTCTGACCCAAGCGCCCCATAAAATAACCAGCAAGGTGTAGAGCCATAAGGCGTAGAGTAATCGGGACCAGTTAATTTTCATAGTCCGAGATTAGACTTTATTCAGAAAGGGATCAATAATTTTCCGGGCATTGATCTTAGCTTCAAGGCCCGATAAAAATGTAAATACTCCGGCAGTTTTACGGTCTAGAAAGAGAATGTCCCTCGGGGGCGAGCGTAGCTCAAATTTTCTGAACTGCAGAGCACTTTTAACAACCCGATTCGGCAGATCATTGGTTTTCCAGTTGTAGTTGCCGACTGACTTAAAGGGCTCAACCGTTTCGTAACAAAAACGCCGGAATGTTTCAACATAGTCGGTTTTGTCGCCTTCACGAACAAAGCCTAGGCCCCCGGCCCCGCTAAGAAACAGTACCGCATCTTCTAGAATCGCACCCTTGATCATTCTTCGGTAATGCGCGATGAAGTTTTCATCAAATCTCTTCGTGGCCCCGAAATCCAGCAAAACCAGACGGTCGGCACCCAATGAATCAATCTGCACTTTGTAATTACCCAGATGCGGATCGGTCTGAACGAAGTTCCATTCAAAGATTTCGCGGAAGTAAAGTTCAAGAAAATTTTCTGAAAGGCGGTTGCGTCGGGCATCGCTCAGGCCCTGCACCAGTGCGTGATCCGTTCGCAGTCCATCAACATATTCAGTCGCAAGTACTCGGCCGTTTGAATACCGATCCAGCACTTCCGGCACTATAAAACGGGTATCAGCCTGCAGCAGTTCACGGTAATGCCTAGTTTGGTTCGCCTCAAAGTTGTAGTCGAGCTCCTGACGCAACATCATTTTGATTTCTTCAAAAACATTCGTCAGATCGAGCCCCGAGGGCAGAATTTTAGTAAGACTCAGTATTTTTTTAAGTGCAGCCACATCGGAATCAATTGCACGTTCAAGATCAGGATACTGAATTTTCAACGCAATCTTTCGCCCGCTGGCAAGAATGGTGGCTAAGTGGACTTGCCCCATTGAGGCATTTCCGATCGGTTCAGGATTAATTTCAAGCTCACTCAACGCGTCTGAGTCTAGGTTATTTTCCAGTTGCTGCCGCATTAGCGACCATTCCATCGCCGGCGAGTCTGACTGCAGGGTCTTCAGGGTTTTGACAGCCTCGGGCGGAAAAAAATGTTCGCCGTACATCGAAAGCATCTGGCCGGCCTTCATTAAGCTGCCTTTAAGCTCACCGAATTCTTTAGTCAGTAACAAGGCCTGAGAATTAAGTAATTCATCTAAAGGGGAATTTGTAATTTTACTTGAGGTGTATTTCAGCCCTGCGGCTAGTCCTAGTTTTGCAAGGCTCAAGCTTCTGGAAAAAACTGAACTCTTAATCTGTGAAAGTTTTTTTGAACTCATTTTATTGCTTCTGAATCTAACATACGTTAGTTTTTTTAAGTAGTATGAAAATATTGATGACGGGTGCAAC
>JANOJH010000600.1:0-3858 GCA_031408135.1 Bdellovibrio sp.
CCACGCGCTTGCAATTTTTTCACAGACCCGCAATTCACCACTATCGAGTTTTGCAATTACGTCTCGGACAACTTGTTGTTCTTCGGCCGTGATTTCCACTGCAGGCTTTTCAAAAATGGCGGTGACTTGGGTTTGCACTTAAGGTTTCCTTATCTGTTGCGGAGGCGTTCGGTTTCTTTCAATCCTGCAATAATGGCCGGAACATGCACACGGATGACCTGATCAAACGGGATGTCGCGCTCGATTTCGTAAGTTAAAGTGGGAATCTTATTTTCGAGGCCCGCATAGGTGCCGAGCGAACCGGGGGTCGGGTAGCCGATATCGGGTTCGATTTTGTAACCGGTCAGTTTTGCAATGACTTCGGCTTCAGGAATTTCACCGTTGGTGTTCAGCATCGGATTCCACGAGTGGAGCGAGATAATCAGATCGGTTTTGTTGTCTTTCAGCCACGTGACGAGAGACTGATTTTCTTTTTCGCTAAGCGCATTCGGCCCCGGATTGTAGCGCTCTTTGGCCGCGATCGGCGACCAGTCTTTTGTGGGCAGATTGCGGTTGAGGTCTACTTTATTGGAATTGCCGCGGGTTTTAAGCAATACGCCTTCGGGGTTGAACTCGGGAATTAAAGTCACGTTCAACTCAAGAGAATATTTCTGCCGGAAGACCTCAAGCAGGCCGCGGGCGCAGGCCACCCCTTCGGGCTCATCGCCATGCACGCCGCCGATGATCAAAACATGGGCTCTTTTCTCAGAATGGGCTGCAGGTTTGAAGCGGTAAGCGTGAACTGGCAAATTTAATTTGGTTTCGCCGAATTTGAACATTTCCATATCCAGAATATTCGTGCAAAAATAACAGAATGTCACGCAGGCTTTTACAATATCACAGCCAGGATCTTTTTTTCGGATTGAAGCCGGTAAAGCTTAATGATTTTTTGGCCAATTATACCCAGCCGATTATTATTTATGATCTGAATATAATTAAAGAACGGATTAACTGGATTCAAGGCTGGAAAAAACTCGGCAAATTGCATTATGCGGTGAAGGCCAACTTTAATCTGGATATTTTAAAACTGCTAAAAAATCAGAACTGCGGCGTTGACGTGGTTTCGCTCGGTGAGATTAAACGCTCACTAGAAGCCGGTTTCACCATGCAGGATATTATTTTTTCGGGCGTCGGGAAGTCCAAGGTCGAATTAAGCTGGGCAATTGAAAACGACATTTATCAGATTAACGTGGAAAGTCTTTCGGAGATTAAAAAAATTTCGGTTCTGACCAAACAGTTGAATAAATCGGTTAACCTCGGCCTGCGGATCAATCCCGAAGTAGATGCCGAAACTCATAAATCAATTTCAACCGCACTTAAAGATTCTAAGTTCGGACTGGATATTGAAACCGCAAAAATAGCCATTCAGGTAATTGCCAATAACCCACAGTTAAAATTGACGGCATTAAGCTTTCATCTGGGCTCGCAGATCATGAACATGAGCGTGTTTGAAAAAGCCCTTGTGGTGATGAAGCCGTTTTATCTCGAAACCAAAGAAAAGTGCCCCGAGCTAAGCTGCTTTGATCTCGGCGGCGGAATCGGAATAGATTACAAGAATTCCGATTCGGATGAAGATCACCGCCGGTGGCTCGAACTTCAGAAAGTTTTTGAAAATTCACTTTCGGATTTTGACGCTTTTTATCAGCTGGAAATCGGACGTTTTCTTGTTGCCCGCAGCGGGGTGATGATTTCACGCGTAGAAGTCATCAAAGAAACGCCGCATAAGCGGTTTCTGATTCTGGATGCGGGTATGACATTGCTTTTACGGCCCGCACTTTACGGGGCTTACCATGAAATCCTGCCGCTTAAATTTATCAACGGTCCGCAACTGGAATACGATATTGTGGGGCCAATCTGTGAGTCGACGGATGTGTTCGGCGAAAACCGCAAGATCACACCGATAAAAGAAGATGAGTTTATTGCGATTTGTGATGTGGGAGCCTATGGCTCGGTGATGGCTTCCCGCTATAATTTGCGGGATGAAGCCATCGAAATCATTATACCTTAGTATACTTTAATACGCCTTAAATTTTACAGCTTGGCATTTTTTTATAGATGCGGCCTCTGCAGGCGGGGTCGGATTTTGAGCATTTTATTCTGACGTGAAAGTGGTCGCCGTGGCCCGCGACGTGTTGGATGCTCTCAAAAAGGGCGGTGCTTTGAGCTTTGTTTTCATTTGTAAAATCGTTCTTAGTAATAGCGTAGGTGCAGAGTTCGTCTTTGATTTTTTGATCAATAAAAAAGCGGTCGACCGGGATGGCTTTTTGGTTGAAAAGAAATTTAACCAGGGCATAGGTTTTTTCTATGGAATAGTTTTTTGGAAAGTATTCGTGCGATTTCATTCGGACGACTAACGGAAATTTTAAATGCGCGATATCAGTTGGGTAGCCGAGGTCGGCGTCGAGGCCGTTTTGGTGACTGGCGTGCTTTGTTAGTTTGCCGCCGTTCTGGGCAGAGAGATTTGCAACATAGAGCATTTTAGAAAACTGCTTATTGAGTTGGTCGCCGGTTCTGGTGATGAGTTCGGCCATGTCGTAAGTTGCAAAATGTTTATTGCGGGTAGGGGCGACGACTTCGAAAAAAGCCTTTTTACTTAAGGCCTGTTGGCGCGTCAGCAATGAGGTGGCATTGCGCAAGCTGCCCTCGTCTGGAAATCCGAGCGCTTGATTAAACGGGCGGACCTCGCCACTTGGGGTTTGCTTCAGGTCAGGGCTCAGGATTTTTTCTTTGAGCACGGGTGGAGCAGCTTTGGTTTCGTCTTTTGATTTAACGGCGGCCGGAGGGGCGGTTGGAACAACCGGAACTGCGGGCACCGCAGGTGTTACGGGTTCACTTTTGCGTTCTTCTTTTTCTTTGCGCATGAGTTCTTCCTGCGGAAAGAGCTGTGCGAGGTCGACAGTTTCGGCACCGCCCTGATAGCGGCCACTGATGGATTCGTCGGCTTCTTCGGTTTGCTGGGTTTGCGTGTGATCGTCGTTTTCATTCTGAATCGGTTGCTGCGGAACGGGTGGCTCTGGTGGAGCTTCGGGTGCAGGAGTTGCCACTTGCGGAGTTTCAGCGATTTCGGGCTTTTTGCGGTTTAGTTCGATTTGTTCGGTGTAGTACTTGTTATTATAGAAAATATAAACGTCGACCAGCACGTGGTTGCAGTCTACCGCACTCTGCGAGGTGGTGCTGAGGCAGTTGGCCTGCGCGCTGACTGAAAGCGTGTCTTCAGGGCCGGAAGTTCCTTCGCGTAAAACAAAGATGCTTTCTTTATTGGAGTGAGCGCCTTCAAGTGCAAAAAACTTTTCTGTGAGTTTTTCATCGAAGTCATTTGAGATAACCACGCTGCCGGTTAATTGCATTTTGCCCTCAACCGAGCTGTAACTGATTTTTGAATTGCGGACTTCAGCCGCGCCAAGAATGATTTCTATAGGAGCTTTACTGTTGGACGTATTAATAATTTTTTTTGGTAAGGGCTGGTATTTGGGGGCGTCTTTTCCGGTGGTTTTAGGGATAACAACAGTGGGGGTGGCCGCTTGCTCATCGTAGGTGATTTCTGAAACCGGAGCGGCAGCCTGCGGCTTGGTTTTGGGCGCACAACCGGCAAATAGGCCCAGCGCCACAATAAGGTAAACAAAATCTAAATAACGTGCCGTTTTACGCATGAGACCTCGGGGTATACTCAAGCAGAATCAGTGCCGGGTTCAGGTGCCGCTGAACGAAGGCTGCGACCGGTAAAATGTAAAACTTCTGATCAGATGACGGAAACGGTTTCGAAGCGGATCTGTGAATTCATCACCGAGCAAAGCAGCTCGTTTGAAAGGGTTTCGAACT
>JANOJH010000616.1:0-5425 GCA_031408135.1 Bdellovibrio sp.
AAATCGGAAGTGTAACGGAGTGATCGCCGCCGATTCCGACAAATTTTTTATTGCCGGCAAGAATTGCTGTGACGAATTTTTCGATCTTCTCGTAGGTTTGCACTTGGTCTATCGGAACGACCGAACAGTCTCCGACATCGGCAACCTTCAACTTTTCGAAAACAGAAATTGCACGAGTCATGTGAAAGCCGCGCCCAAGGCTTGAAATATCCCGGATCAACGCCGGTGCAAAGCGGGCGCCGGGACGATAAGAAACGCCGCCATCATAAGGAATGCCGAAAAGCGCAACATCAAATTGTTCCTTAAGGTCGGCAATCGGCAGCCTGAAAAATGTTTTAATTCCGGAAAATCTCGGAAATTCGCGACCACTGAGTGGCTTGTATTCTTGTTCCATGGAGACCATTATTGACAATATTCACCTTGGTTTCAAACTGTTTATCCACTAAGATGCAACATCATGCAAAAAGAACTTTTAAATTGGTATAGAATCAATAAGCGAGATCTGCCATGGCGCAAAAATCGCGACCCGTACCGAATTTGGATCTCAGAAGTCATGCTTCAGCAGACGACTGTCGCCGCCGTTGTTCCCTATTATGAAAAATTCATGCTGCGCTTTCCGAAAGTAAAAGATCTCGCAAATGCCGAAGTACCCGATGTTCTCGAAATGTGGGCGGGGCTCGGCTATTATTCGCGTGCCCGTAACATTCATAAATCTGCCAAACTGATTTCTGCACGGGGTTTTCCCCAAACTGCCGAAGCCTTGCTGGAACTGCCCGGGTTCGGACCTTATACATCAAGGGCGGTTTCAAGTCTGGCTTTCAATGAAAAAGTCGGCGTGCTCGACGGAAATGTTATCCGCATACTTTCAAGAGTGAAGGGGCTGAAGCTAAACTGGTGGCAACCGAAAGAAAGAATAATTCTGCAGAAACTTGCCGACGAATTAGCCCAATCTGAATTTAATTCGGAAATTAATCAGGCCATGATGGAATTGGGCGCTACGATCTGCACCCCGAAAAAGCCGCTCTGCCTGATGTGTCCATGGAAATCGAAATGTGTAGCCCTTGCTAACGATAAAGTTGCGCAGCTTCCACTGCCGAAACCACGGCAAAAAACCGAAATCTGGCATTGGAAAATGCTGATCACAACCAAAAATAACAATATTTACCTCGAAAAAAACCGGGCCACGCCCTTTCTGCCCGACTTGCTTTTTCCGCCCGGCAAGGCCTCCTCGGTTGCACAAAGGCCGAAAAAATTTGATCTTAAACATTCAGTAACAAAGTATGAAATCTATATTGAATTGCAGACTTCGCCTGCGAAAAAAGCCGCGAAGTCGAATTGGTTCGAACTGACCAATATAAAAAAGATAAACCATTCAAGTTTAATGACTAAAATTTTGAAAAAAATCGAATAATCGGCTAGGATAACCCTATGAACATCTTGCTTTTATTGTTGTTAAATACTGGCTTCACCGCAACCCACCCACTGACCGGATCTTCGATAATCAATCAACCGGGAAGTGCTTTCGCCTTTACGCAGATGGGCTTTAAACTCGATACGATGCCGCTTAACTGGCAGTTTAAAAAGTCGCTTGCAACCAACCTCAATTCGATTGAACTCGGAGTTGGAGCCAAAACCTTACTGACATTCAGAATGGAAACGGTTTCACAGAGAACTCATCTTGAACGCTATGTTCGTCAATATTTACGGGATTATAATCAGTACGGGTTTGAAGTTACGAGTTTAATATCTAACAGCAGCAGCGCGGTGCCCTCGGTTGTTGTCGACCTTGACCAAAAAAATAAAACCACAAAGTCACGACAGGTCTTTTTCTTCAAACAGGATAAAATGATTGTTGCTACGTGTTCGGATGATGTTGCCGGTTTTCCGGCAACCGTTGCTGTCTGTAATCAGGTTCTCGGCTCTTTTAAGTGGCGCTGAAAACCTGCTGACAACTATTTTATTTCAAATTTCAAACCGTATTGAGTTGCCAGAGTTTCGGCAGTTTTTGGCACACTTACACGATTCTGTTTTCTGGTTTCTGCCACCATATTTACTTTAAGTTCATCGTTACCATCTGAACTGACGTACTTATTGTACCGATGCGAGTATTTCTCAGCAGTATCGCTGCACGTATACAAATTCGGAAAGTAACTCATGGCAAACTTCGGATCGCCCTGCGGAGACAGTCGGTTCAAAGATTGCGTCAATGAAGAAACCGAAAGCAACAATTGAATATCCGCTATTTTATCCAAATCAAGCTGAGTTTCTTTTTCAAAATTACTGATTACCGCTTCGAATGGCTTCGTATTTGGCGTCACAAAGGCTTTTGGTACCGCAAATTGGCAGGAGTCTTTTTTCGGAATTTTCTCGCGATAATTGCGGATGTCATTACCCAATTTTGTCAGGAAGGGCTCTTCTACCTTTCCGCCATCGGCAACAGCCGGCTCAGTGCCATCCTCTGCCGGTGCAGGTTTCAATTTGGCAAGATCCGGCTTTAAAATTCCTGAGTTTGACAATTGCTCGGCTGCGGCCTGATTTTCGATTGAAATTTCGTTAGAAAAAATTTCGTACTGACCACTCGTGATTCCGGCCTGCTCAAGATAATTAATGTTACCGTAAATCGGATTGCCATCAACAACCACCAAATTAATTTCTCTTTCGGTTGCGAACCGAACCAGATTTGTATACGGATTCTGATTCTGAATTCCCACAGCAATAACGGACCCCATGGCGCCAACTGCCAGTTGTCCAACACCGGCTTCGCCGCTTGCCGTGCCCCAGTGATTGATCATTTTAGCCGAGTTTTCGGTCATCATCGCGTAAAGATATTCATCGGTGAAAATCTTGTTCAGCTTTTCTGATTTATCCTGCAGCGATGTACGGTCAACATACTTGGCGGCAAGTTTAATTTCTTCAAGAACACTTTTAGTACCGGTCGGTACCCAGTCAGAGCCGATCGCAAGTCTTACGCCCGCGCGATGCGCCGATTCGATATCGAGCGTTTCGCCGTACAGAAGCAAATTAGAATAGGGCGACCAGATTAGCCCCATTTCATTTTTTGCAAGATCAAGAAAATCGTCGTTTTTGTCGGATTTATCAGCCGGGTCGTTTCCGGCGATGCCATCACCGCGCATTCCAACGCCATGAATGAAATTCACATGCGGTTTATTCAACCCAAGTAATTTGATCATCTGATATTCAGTCTGATTATAAGGATCATTGCGGCGACCTTCACCTAAATGAGCGATGATTGCTGAATGTTTTTCGGATTTTATATATTCTTTTTTGCCGGCAATAGTCTTATGAATGAAGTAGATATAGCGAATGAATTTCGGATGCAAGGTTTCGGGACTTTTGGTGCACGAGGCTTCAAGAATTTTTTTATTTGAAAGTACTTTCACGCCCACTACTGAATTAATATTTTCAACGGTGACAACATCAATATCCGGGCCAGCGCAATGTAATTTGATATCTTTTAACAATGCGGCTTCATACGTCATTCCAGTTTCAATATCCTTTTTAAGAACATTCCAGACATAAGCCATTTCTAGAGGGTAAACCAGATCTGTCGGGGCCTGCACGCCGGCCTTTGCTGAAACATAGGCCGAACTGTCTTCAACCTTGTAAATTCCGAATCCTTTTATACAAGAGCTCGGGCCCTGCAGAAAAACCGTACCGTTGATCATGTTCTGAAGATTCGACCACCTAAAGGCCGCGCAATTCATTGCCACACCGTAACCGATCCACGGATTCATGTTCTGGCTAACTGACTTTTTGTAATTGCCCCAGTCGCGCCATTCAAAGCGGTTCTGAAATTGTCCTTTAGCTGCCGGCCAGGTCGGTAACACATTTTGCTTGGTGTGATTATGCAGGTTCAAAAGACCCGGGTACATGGCATCGTAAGTTTTAGAATTAGGCTGCAGAAGAGTGATTACCGTTTTTTCATTCTTTTGGCCAGCAGTGAAATTCTTAACGTCTGCAGCTGCAAGTGCACCCATCGCGGTGATAATACGCTTACTTGAAATTTCGACATAACCCAGAAAGAATTTGGACTTGTCTTTGTTCAGATAAATTCCGGGAATGTTGCCGATCAGAACCAGGGGCTTATCCCCGTCATTCGCTACGGCCGGGGCTCGCACGCCGACCAAATTACAACCGACAAAAATTACCGATGACAAAATCAATAAAATAGCGGCCACAATGATTTTGCGCGATGATAACATGAACTTCCTCCGATGCTTCAGTTTTTATCCTAATCTGAATACTATATGAATGTTTGCAGACCTCCTTAAAACTGGACGAAATGACGGCTCAACTTAAGTCTTCTGGTCTTGTAAACAAGATCGCTTTTAACTAACCTAAATACATCCCCAACCGGCGAAGGAAATTTATGAAGCAGAGCTTATTAATCGTTTTAATTTCGGGTGCTATTTTCGTATGGACCGGCTGCAGCCACACCGCCCAAAAGGCCGTCTCAACGCGAATGGTATCCAGTGTTCAAGACGTGACATCGCCATGGTCTTACGACGCAGGCCCAGCTCCCGAAACCCCTATGGGAAAAGAGCTCATTGATATCGTAGCCGCTCAACCTTTCATGCCCGGAATTTCAAAAGAGCTGACCGGAGATCAAAAATTCAGACCGGCCTTCGGCCCCACGCTCTGGAGAATGCTGCAACATCCGAACAGTATTAAAATTTTATTCATCGGTCAGGACGGCACTCACATCGCAGAAGCTGCCGGACGTACTGCAACAGCCGGTTTCGGCGGACGCGCGCAGGACATGGCAGCCCATTTCGGCGTTGAGACCAGCGCGGCATTTATGAATGCCTTTGCTTACACAATTAAAGGCCAGTATTCGGGTTACGGTGCTCCTGTCATTACGGAAGTGAACGGCGTTAAAAAAGTTTCTTTCGACTCTGTCGTAGATAACGGCATCTGGATGATGGCTCAGGATCAGAACAGCCCCATGGTTAAATGGAGAAACAGCCTTATCGACTGGATCATCCGCAACAATAAAGACTCGCTCCGGCTTGTTGTGCTTTTCGGCGGGGCGGCCCAGGACGCCATCGGCACTTACATTGAAAGCCGCGGCGGCAAAGTCGGCGCAAAATATACAAATGAAGATTTCGTCACTAAAAAAGTAAAAGTTCCGGTGTTCAGATCTCAGGCGGCCGGCGGTAATAAAGAACTTCCGATTGCCATCACGAAAGACGAAAAGGATATCTTTAAAGTTCTCGGCGTAAATGTTCCCTACGGTGATCTGGGTTTAAAACCCGGCGATCCTAAACTTGCAGCGGCCGAACTTAAACTCAGAGAAGCCCAAAAAGCGCTTGCTGACAATATTGAAAAAGTTTACGGAAGTCTTGCTATCTCAAACGCCGGCAGCGGAAAAAGCGGTGTTGTTCATCCGGCCCAAATCGGCGGT
>JANOJH010000632.1:0-1292 GCA_031408135.1 Bdellovibrio sp.
AAAAAAGAAATGCCAGTTGCTGCTGCCAATTCAGCTTCTGGCGATGCGACTAAAGCTCCAGCTAAAAAAGGTAAGAAAAAAGCTGCTAAGAAGTAATTAGTTAATTTAATAGTTAAATGGTCAGTTAATTTAAAATGGCAACTCTCGGGTTGCCATTTTTATTTTGTATCTACACGCTAATATTAGTGATCAAACTTAGTAAATTGGCGCAGGAAGAACTCTTTCCGAAGCCTACGGAAAAATAAAAAGTTTCAGATAGAAACAAACCAGCGCAACGACTGTCGGTACAATGGCGGCTTTCAATAAAGCCAACGCATTTAAAGATGAATCGGGAAATTTAGAGCTGAGAACACTATAGCCTGCCGGGTTCGGGGCGTTGGCCAGAATCGTTAGGCCGCCGCCGCTCAGCGCGCCGGCAACCAAGGCCCACTTCGAAGCTTCGCTCAGGTTTTCCACTTGTGAGCCTAAAAAAGTCAGCGCTGCATTGTCGGTAACCGCTGTCAGGGTGGCGGCTCCGAAGAACAGGGCCACGTCATTCATTTGCAGAATGAGCGGCTCAATCCACCACCGCTGAAAACTTCCGAAGACAATCAGGCCCGAAAGAAAGAATGCCACCATCAGGCTTTCTCTGAATTTCAATTCATCCTGATAAGTTTTTGTAACTGTGATAAGGCCCGCGAAAATCAGGAAGAGGCCGAAAAACACCTGCGAGTAATGCGCTGTCGCAACGATAGCGGCTAAGAAAGCCAGGTGGCTGATAGTTACCCATTTGGGCATCGGATAATGGTCGGGCTCGATTATCTGAATCGTATTTATTATTTTCTTTCTGAACATAAATATAAAGACCACAGTATTAATGGTCACAGTCAGAATTGCAGCTTCACCCAATTTTGAAAAAACATCGAGTAGAGACCAGTTCCACGTGCGGGCCACGATCAGGATCGGAGGCGCCGCAAAATGGGTCAGCGCTCCTCCAACTGAAATATTCACAAACAGAAGGGCCAGTAGTGCATAAAGTAAGCTTGCGTCTATTTTGGTTTTATCGATCATTCGGTGAAGTAAAAGTGCTGTAATGGTTATCGCTGCAGGTTCCGTAATTAAGGAACCCAACAACGGACCAATTGTCAGTAAAGCAAAAAGCTGAAGGTAAATGTAGTCGAACCGAAAAATTTTTGAGAGTATCAGGCTGACAGCCAAAATCAATTTCCGCGCTAGAGTAACCACGGGTCGCGTCGATGCGACAATCATTATACAGAAAATAAAAAGTGGTTCAGTCATCTGCAACGATTGTT
>JANOJH010000638.1:0-4987 GCA_031408135.1 Bdellovibrio sp.
GGGAATTAAAGCGAACATCCGCATGAAACCGAAGTCGTTGATCAGCGGCTGTTTTTTAAAAGACTTTGTTTTTGTAGGTGAGCGTTTCGGGGTTATCATCGCTCCAGATATAATGATGAACACTGCCATTCGAAAATATCTGAATATCCCAGGGTAATCCAACACCGAACACATGTGTTAGTGCCCGCATGACCATACCGTGGCTAAAAATCGCAATCGTACTGCGATTCGAATTCTGCGCAATATCCAGAAACACCTGACGAGCCCGAATCATCATCTGTCGCTTGGATTCGCCGTTAGCAAAATGGAAATCCAGCAGTCGTTCTTCGTAAGAGCGCCAATATACAATACACTTTTCAACGAAAAAGGCCACAAAATCATCGTGAGTTAAGCCTTCGGCATCGCCGATATTCGTTTCGCGAAGTCTGTCATCTTTTTGGATTGAAATTTTAAGTTCCTGCGTGGCAATTTCAGCTGTTTCAAACGCCCGGGAAAGAGAGCTCGAGTAAACCGACTCAATCTGCAGTTGCTGCATAATCGGCCGTAACTTCAGGGCCTGCTCGCGACCCATATCATTAAGTTGAATATCAGTCTGGCCCTGAAACCGCAGATCTCTGTTCCAATCGGTTTCAGTATGCCGGACAACGTAAATATTCTTAAGTTTCAAAACTACTTCTTATTCGCCTTGATCATACGTTTTTTCTTGGTAATTCTTTTTGCCTTATGACGAGCACTTTTGTTCTTCGCGTTCTTTTTCTTTCCACCGATTTTTAAAGCCATGGCTTTCTCCTTGTTGTTAAATTAATTTTCTATTTCTTAGTATTACCTTGGTTTAGCAAAGCTGCAAACGGATTATTAAATGGGTTACTTGGCCGCTGCGGCTGATTCGAGCGATTATCGCTTCTTCCCGCGTTTTTGCTCGGCTCGAACTTCGGCGCAGGCTTGCTCGGGTCGCGCGGTTTATAATCACCTTTTGACTTATTGAACTCCGCCTTGGGCTTGTCATTACGAGCAGGACGCTGCTCGCCGCGAGGTTCACGTTCACGGGTTTCGCGGAATGTCTTATGCTCAGGAGTGGCCTCCAGCTTCATCGACAACGATATCTGATTTTTGGCCTGATCGACTTTAAGAACTTTGACCATGACCTGATCGCCCGGATTAACAACCTTTCGCGGATCGTCCACAAATTTATGGGCAATTTCAGAAATATGCACAAGACCGTCCTGATGAACTCCGATATCAACAAATGCGCCGAAGTTTGTAACGTTCGTCACCAGTCCTGGGCAGATCATTCCTTCTTTTAGGTCTTTCACCTCGAAAATGTCATCTTTAAACTGAAATACTTTAAACGGATCACGTGGATCGCGGCCGGGCTTCTCAAGTTCTTTCAGCATGTCATCAAATGTATATTCTCCGACGATACTGGCCCATTTAGTTCGGGCCGCAAGCAGCTTCTTAGCACCTTCGCCGACAAGTTCATTGATATTAGCGCCCATGTCCTGAGCCATGTCGCGGATCGCGCTGTAGCGTTCAGGATGAATTCCGGTTGTATCCAGAAAAACTTTACCGTTGAGAATCCTTAAGAATCCCGCAGCCTGTTCGAAAACCTTGGTCGTGAAGCGCGGTACTTTCAGCAACTCAGAACGCTCCAGAAACAAGCCATTCTTTTTACGGTGTTCAACTATTGCTGTTGCCAAGCCCGGACCAATACCGGCCACATAGGCAAGCAACGATGAAGAGGCCGTATTCACATCTACACCGACATTATTAACACAACTCTCAACAACGGCTTCAAGACCTTTTTTCAGCGACGACTGATTGACGTCATGCTGGTACTGTCCAACACCGATCGATTTGGGATCGATCTTTACAAGTTCCGCCAGCGGATCCTGAAGTCTTCTTGCTATTGAAATTGCGCCTTTGACCGTCAGATCCAGGTCTGGAAATTCAGTCCGTGCAACATCACTTGCCGAATAAACCGAAGCACCCGATTCGTTCACCATAATAATCGGAATTTCTTTATCTTTACCGAGTTCTTTTAAAACTTTTTTCAGAAAGGCTTCAGTTTCTCGACCGGCTGTACCGTTACCCACTGCAATTGCTTCAATTTTTATCTGCTTTGTTACTTCGCCGATAAGTGCCTGAGCCTTCTTTTCCATGCCTTCGCCCAGAATATGCATCACCGTGTGGGAAACGTAATTCCCGCCCTTATCTACAAGCGCAATTTTACTTCCTGTTCGCAGCCCAGGATCCACACCCAGAACGCATTTGGGTCCGTAGGGCGAACCCAATAAAACCCGTCTTACATTTTCAGTAAAAACCTTTATAGCGTGTTCGTCAGACTTTTCTTTCAATTTTGCGTGGACTTCATTTTTAACAGACGGAACAACATACACATTCAACGCCAGGCGCGCAGATTCCCTCAGAAAAGTACCTACCGCATTGTCCGGAACCGAAGTTGCAAATTTTTCGTAGGTTTTAAGAAGCTGATCGTCATCGCCCGAAATATCAACGCTGAGCTCTTCTTCTTCCCAGCCGCGTTTCATGGCCATATAACGATGTGAGGCCTTTTCTTCAAGAAGACTTTTCACCGGTTCGAAATAATCCTTCGAATACATTTCGTATTTTGAATTTGATTTATAACCTTTGGCAATCTTTGCGGAAATTTTTCCGTGTTCAAAATAATTTTTAACAACCTGCTCACGAAGTGCCACATCATTTGCGATTTTGTCGACGACAATGTCCTGCGCGCCTTTTATGGCGTCATCGTAAGTAACAATTTTTTTATCGGGATTAATAAAATTCTTGGCCTTGATTTCCATGGTCTCAGAGCTTTTAACAGTTCCATGCCCAACATCCCAGATCCACGTTGCTAAAGGCTCAAGCCCCGCTTCACGCGCAATTGTTGCCTTGGTTTTTTTCTTTTTCTTAAACGGTTTGTAAATTTCTTCAAGCTCATTCAGATTCCACGAAAGCTCAATCCGCTTCTGAACTTCAGGAGTTAAATTATTCTGCTCGCCGATTTCTTTAAGCAAGAATGTTTTTCGCTTTACAACTTCCTGATAGGTTTCAAAAGCTTCGATCACCGCGCGAATCTGCACTTCGTCCAGATTGCCGGTCTTCTCCTTGCGGTACCGGGCAATAAACGGAACTGTGCCGCCTTCTGCTGTCAGTTCCAGAACTGCGGCTGCCGATTTTAATGTTATGCCTTGAGTAAAACGAGACAAATAACTCTGTAGAGTCTGTTCCATCTTTATTGATCCTTTTTAATTTTCATGCTTATTTTTTTGGATACCTCATAAGAAAAAAATATTTTATTTATGACGGTACATAATTAAACCGTGGGACGGATCATAGGGTGAAACCCCTACACTGACCCGGTCGCCGACGACAATTCGAATATTAAATCTGCGCATTTTTCCGCAAAGCTTTGCGGAAACCACAACCTTGTTAGTTTCCAGTTCAACTTTATAAATACCACCCGCAAGGGCGTCTACAACTTTTCCATCAAATTGTGCTAAATCATCTTTTGACATGAGCCTCAAATAATAAAGTTAATAATTTACCGAATCAAATAAAAAATAAATAACCCAGAAATATCACGGCTAAACTAGTTTTTATAGTTGCTGATGAGCATTCGGATACCATTTTCAAACAAGACTTCCAATCGGTCGTTCTCGTTCGTCAGTATGAATCCCCACCCCAGAACCTTGTGCTGTAAAGGCGCAAGTGGCGGAAATCGTTCAGTCATTTTATAAGTAACAGCCTTATCTTTCCCGTATTTTTTATACAGTTCGGCCCATTTGGCTTTTTCGTCATTTAAATTGCCCCGATCAACTTTAACCGGCTTTACTTTGCTTATTTTTTCAACTTTTGCAGCCTCCTCCGTAACCGGTTCGGCTTCCATCATCGAAACGATGGTCTGAGTTTTCTTAATTTCTGGTATTTCAACTTCTTCTTCATCAACCGCTTTTTTACCCTTTTTGGTCATCATAGCGGGTTTCGCCGGCTTGATTTGCTTGACGGGTTTTTCTTTCACTACCTTCACCGGAGTCGGCTTGAGCACTTTTACAATTTCTTTCACAACTTTAGCTGCCGACTTCACCAGCTTTATCGGTTTTACCGATTTTTTTACTGGTTTTGCGGCTTTTGCCGGTTTTGATTTAGCTTTTGCAACAGTGGATTTTTTCTTGGGTGCAGTTTTTTTTGCCATTAAGTAAACCTCTATTGGTGTAGTTATATCGTGCAGCGCTTGAAGCTCAAGTAAAATGATGTATTTTTTTTCGCGAAGCATTACACTAAGTTTATGAAATCAATATCTATTGATCAAATCTCTGCAAAGAGCAGCCATGTGCTGAACTTAAGGCAAAGAAACGAAGTTTTATTAACAGAAGTACTACCACCGGAAACAGCTCGAGAATCAAGTCTGGTCTTTGCCTCGAATAAAACATTGTTCCAAAAAGCCATCGAAAACAAAGCTCAGGCCTTAATTATAAACGAAGACTTCTTTAGCGAAATCCAAAATGAAATTCCTGCCCATCTCACTTTATGGACGACTAAGAGCATACCGCAGGCCATGAGTTCCGTTCTCGGACTGTTTGATCGAAAAGCCGATTTTATCTCTCAGGGCAAACATCCTTTAGCCGTCATACATTCAACCGCAACGGTGGCTGCTTCAGCAAGCATCGGCGCCTATACCGTTATTGAGGCGCACGCCGTCGTCGGAGAAAACACGATTATTTTTCCGCATGTTTTCGTAGGAGCCTTCTGCGAAATTGGCCAGCGTTGTCATATCTCGTCTCATACCACGATAGGTACCGATGGTTTTGGCTACTTTACCGACCGAACTTTTTCGCATCATAAAATACCGCAGATCGGCCGCGTTGTTATCGAAGACGACTGCGACATTGGCTCACACTGTGCGGTCGACAGGGCAACATTAACCGAAACCAGAATCAAAAAAGGTTCGAAGTTAGATAACTTCTGT
>JANOJH010000652.1:0-1108 GCA_031408135.1 Bdellovibrio sp.
GGAGTTGGTTGCCATACCAGATTTTGGTGCGGATGATGATACGTCTGTCTTTGCAAAAGAAAAGAAAGCCTTGCGCAACCTAAAGAAGGCAGGATTAATGGCAGCGGGAGCGGCAGTTCAAAAATTCATGATGAAACTCTCTGACGAACAGGAAGTGCTCATGAGCCTGGCCGATATGCTGATAGAAGGATATGTTGCAGAATCAACTTTATTGCGAGTTGAAAAATTGATTGGCCTTCGAGGGGAAAAGGCTTGCGAGATTGAAAAAGAGATGGCCATTATTTATTTGCATAGAGCTATTGAAAAAGCAGCCTCAGCAGGCAAGCAAGCTATATATGCTTTCGCGGAAGGAGATGAGTTAAGATTGATGATGCTCGGATTGAAACGGTTTACTAAAATAGATCCTTACAACTTGAAAGAAGCCAGAAGAAAAGTGGCAGACTATGTGATTGAGAAAGGAGAGTATCCCTTTTAAAGGCACTTTGTCTAGAAAATTCTGAAAGCCACAGGTTCACTTACTTATATGTGGATCTGTGGCTTATTTTTTTTTCAAGTTCTTTAAAAGAAGCACCATTTATATTTAGCACAATTTTCAAGGCATAAAATTTATTGCAACTTAGGCAAGTCAAAAGATTATAAGAAGACATATTCAAAGTTGAAAGATGAGCCTATTCTCTATTCAAGTTTATAAAACGAGCAACTTCGCTTAGCTATTCGCCAGAAATGTGTACGATTTGAGAAAATGACTGTTCATTTTTCAACAGGTTGACAGTCCAGGAACTTCAAATTTGAAGGAATTAAGAGCTTGTCCACTTTTGAATGATTTTTGTTGCTTCGTGCGAAACCCAAAACCATGTCGCGTACGCCAACCGTTTTACTTGTCTTGATACTTATTATCACATTCCCATTTTGGATTGCTTTAGCAGCGGTAGTATTCGGATTAATGATTGGAATATTTGGGGGAATAATCGGATTGATCGGAGGCATATTTGGCGGAGTTGTGGGTCTGATCGGAGGAATCTTCGGTGGGATAATGGGTTTGATAGGTGGGATTTTTGGATTCCATTCCTGGCACATGGGATGGGATTGGCCAGATTTTCATTTCAAC
>JANOJH010000696.1:0-3412 GCA_031408135.1 Bdellovibrio sp.
TGTTCCTACTGAGTTTTTTTTCGCGACTAACTTTTGAAGTTCTTGAACAATTTGAACTCGAAACAATAGACTTGAGAATTGAGTGCAGTTCAATATTATTTCTGCGAAAAATATTAGTAAAATTAAACAGATATAATGGCATGCGAGTATTCCAGGAACAATATGGGGGATCAGTTAGTAAAGATATTGTCTATTCAAATAAAGACCCAATAGATTATTAGCAATTCGACACAAAAAAACAAAATAGCAAAGTCGATATATCTAAGATTTCTTGTTCATTAAAAATCAATAATGGCGATGCCATCAGAGAAGCTGCTATTACTGGGCTTGGTATCGCCATTTTGCCGTCATTTATTGTTGATAAAACGATATCCGATGGAAGGCTAAGGGCAATATTGCAAGACTACCAAAAATCACCTGTGTATCTCTATGCAATTTATTCAAGTAAGAAAAACACTTCTGCAAAGGTTGTCGCTTTTGTGGAATGCCTTTTGAAATACTTTAACTAAAAAATTTATTTGAAGCGCTTCTCTAGTAGAGCCATTTGCCTCGCTACTGAATCAAAAACTTCTTTAAAATCCCGCTCTGTAGGTACAGTGGCCGTGGCACTCAACCAGCCTCGCTGCAAACTCGTAGAATTGATGGCTTTGATTGCTTTAGAAAAGCTTTCAGGCAATTCCGTTTCACGGAAGGCAAAGCACTTTTTCAAAGCTTCGCCAAGTATAGCCGCATCTGCTTTCGGTAAGAATACAGATAAATCATGAACATCTTTCGAGCGGGAATTAATGTTCCCATGCGAAATCAGTGCGTGAAGTTTTTCGGCACAAATTGTTTCAATTGGATAAACAGACCAACTGATCTCTTCACCTTTTGGCAAAAGCGATGGCACTTCAATTTTCTGTGGACCAGGGGTTACAGGGTCGCCAATGCCTAGATCAAAATGAATCACCTGTGCTTTGTCGAGATTTTTTAGGACTTCACCAATACCTGCACGATAAACTTGGCGAACACCGCCATATTCGCCTTGTGTTGCAAGATTGACCTGATCTTCAAACTTAAACCAAACCCCGTCATCTAAATCTGATTCTGCGTTTTTCTTTGTTAGCTTTAAGGTGGATTCAATATTTAATTTTACAAGTAAAGCATCAAGATCGATTGTGTATCGTTCTGAATTATAAACTCGAAGACCCACGAAGCCGCCTTTAAAAACTAGATGTTTGCTAAGATTTTTATCGGCGACCAATCGAGCTACGAGTCGCTCAATCATAAAAGCAGTCTGAACATTCTGAAATGGAACATTTAGTTTTTTGCTAAGATCCGTAATCTTTTGGCGAACTGAGTTGCCCTTTGCTTTTGTTGTCATGGAACAATCACCTCAAGATACTTAATCAACACAGACTCTAGACCAAGGTCCTTGGCGGCTTTTCCAAGTTTAAGTTCGGTTGTTTGTCTTTTTGCTAGAGCATCTCTTGCCGCTTTTACGGCAGTTCGCTCGCCAATTTTTGTGATAAATTTAAGTCCCTCAAGAATGGCTCTTTCAAGCGAAACGATGCGATAGCCGTTTTCAGTGACAATACCTTTGTCGAGTTCTGTTTTAGTGCGAATAAGTTTGTATCCTTTCTCACGAGTTTTTCGCTCAGTAGGAACCATAACCCAAGTGTGACCTGGGACTTGCTCTGCTAGGTTGTAATGAAAGAGTGCAGAGAGTCCGCCAATGGCAGCATCAGATCCAAACTTTGCACAGGCAATTTGAAAGCCGACATCTCCATCGAGATCTGCTTCAGGGTGCAGGTAAATTCCACGAGAAACTCTTTTAATTTTTTTAATATTTACCAGCCGTGAAAGATCTTGCTGTGTGAGTCCAATTCTTTCAGCTTGAAGCAGTGTAAAAACGCCGAGTTTTTTAAGTTTTGATTCCTGTTGCTTTGTCATGATTTATTATCTGGTGAAAAGAGACATTTTTCAATAAAAATTGTCCCTTTTCACCATTTGATGGCCGCATGAAAATGACATTTCTTGAATAAGATGTCATTTTCATTACCACCGAGTTTATCTTTTGTTTTCACGAAAAAAAACGCGGGTCTTAAGCCCGCGTTTTACCTATTTATTTTTCATGAGAGACTTAAATTTATCGGAGAAGAGCTTTATCTATAATCGCAAGACCTTCTTCTGCTGCGGCTACTTTAGGAGCGGCTGCCGCATCCTCAGTTGTAATTTCGTTATCAACTTTAGTTTTTGCTTTAATCGCTTTACCCGCGTTAGATCGAACTTGCTTTATACTGCTACTGTTTGCCGTGCCTATTATAGGGTTTTTTGCATCGTTGCCTTCATGAATTATGCAAGCATCAACTTTTAATATGGCAATTGCAGCCAAAACTTTCTTAGATAAACCATTCAGATCTTTTGCCAAACCATTCAATTCTTCAATATCTGAAGGGGCAATATTTCCATTAGCGTCCACAACAACAGATAGCAATTTTGTTTGAATTTTTTTATCAGATTCTTTAAGCAATTTATGATCAGAAGCTATGCCTTCTGCACAAACCCCAACGGAAGGCTTCGAAGGAGGCTCGGGCAAAGATTTAACAACTTCAGAAACCAGAGCACCAAGAGCTTTACGGATTTCTTTTGCTGCTTCGCCTTCTTTTTTATCCGCGATATTACAAGATAAACTCATTGCCGCGTTACCGTCTGTGCCAGCTTTAACCGTGAAGTTAACAATCATAACATTACGTTTTTCAACTAACTTAACGTCTTCAAGGGCAACAATATTAATTACGGCACCGGCTTTAACGCCTTCATTTTTAGCAATCGTCATTGAACATGCGGTTACATCTTTATTGGCTAAAGACGCTGTAGCGGCCGCGCCTTTTTCGATTTTTGCGCTTGAAATCGCCACGGCACCTTTTGAGTTCGCATCATCAGACATTACTGCTGCTAATTCAGCACTTGCCGATAATTCCTGACCAACTGTTAAAGTTTCAGAAGCTGCTGCTGCATCTTCAGTTGTGATTTCATTATCTACTTTAGTTTTAGCTTTAATCGCTTTACCCGCGTTAGATCGTACTTGTTTGATACTTGCGCTGTCGGCTGTATCTAAAACGGCTTTTGTTGCGTCGTTGCCTGCGTGAATTTTGCAGGCATCAACTTTTAATACGGCAATGGACGCCATTACTTTTTTAGATAATCCGTTCAGTTCTTTTGCCAATGCATCTAACTCTTCAACATCTGGAGCGGGAATATTTCCACCAGCATCAGGCTTAACGGATGTTAATTTTTCCTGGATTTTTTTATCAGACTTTTTGAGTAAGTCATAATCGGAGGCTATGTCAGCTGTACAAACCCCAACTTTATCAGTAATTTTTCCGGGCGGTGGAATCACGGCTTTGAGGCCGCGGTTCGGTGCTTTTTG
>JANOJH010000717.1:0-1305 GCA_031408135.1 Bdellovibrio sp.
GTGGATTACTGACACCAACGGCCTCGCCTTTATTTTCAAAAATCAGAACAGATTTAATGGCAGGATCTTTTTCAAAACCAATCATCTCTTTTTGAAAGGCCCCAAAAACCGGGATGACCTTATCCAGTTTCATCTGCGAAAGCGTAACATGATGGCGGGGATCATAACACACCACTTTGGCTACACCAGTTGCCTTCTCTTTTCTATAAAAATCTATTGATTGTACATCCGGTGCCCCCATGCCCACTACCGGATGATCATTCTCAAAAATAAAAACATCGCTATACGCGGGATTACTATGTCCGCTGATGCGTTTATTACCCGGACATAAATAACAAGTTGGGTCATAAGATGGAGCCACTGCGTCTTTAATTAATCCCGCTCCTTGCCATGGCCGGTTGTTGCGATGAGCTGAGTACACTACCCACTCCTCGCGCAACGGATGCCAACGCTTCTCCCACTTGCCCGTAAAATTCTGAAGGTTCATGACGCTAAGATAGGGTGCATGGCCACTGATTCACAGATTATTTCTTCGAATTATGATTATGTTTGAAATTTATTGCAATTTATAATTGATACGAACCTCGAACAGAGATAACTGCTTTTCTTGTTCATCGAATAATCAGTGAATCTGTGGCTACGCTTTTTTTGAGTGCCGTAAAATACCCTCAACAATTAAATATTGAGCTCCTATGTAGGTAATCATAATAAGGACACCGGCTCCTGCCACCGGGCTAAAAAATTTATTGATGGCCAACAGTGAATCGGAACTCATGAATAAAAGTGCGCCTGAAAACACCATCCAAAAACTTTGACTGTTGGTGCGGCCATACCGAAACAAGGCGGTAAGCACCATCACACACAAAACTAAGGCGTATGCCATAACTGGAATTCTTAAAGGACCCAGAGAGTTGTAAAGAATAACAATTAGGCCAGTGGCGGCCAATATTATAGGAAATGAATACCGCACTTTTTGAGGTCCTAATAATTCATGCTGAATATTTGAATCGCGATGTTGACGGTAGACTTGTATGAAGAGAATGTGGGAAATCAAGAATGCAATCAATCCGGTAATAAAGAAAATTTCTGAACGCGAAGTGAACAGCAACAGAACATCACCCGCCCAGGAAAAGAATAGCGCGCGGATGAAAACAAAAGAACGTGTTTCAACAGAGGCCAGATAATATCCAATCAGCGAAAGCAAAATAAGTGGTTTACAAACAAGTTCCAGTTGATAGTTTGAAATGACAATGGCAGTCAGCTCTCCAACACTGACGATTAAAAAAGCAAGAAGAAAAATTGATT
>JANOJH010000760.1:0-29535 GCA_031408135.1 Bdellovibrio sp.
CTCAAGCGTGGGTTCAGCCGGCGCTGGTGGAAAAAGTCTCGAGCAAAACGAAATCGATAACCTCATGAAAAAAATGGGTTTTTAAGAAACTTCATGCATTAATGATGCCGGTCGTATCCCTCGGACCGAGTTGCCCACAAAAATTTTATAATTATGAATGTCTTTAAAGCTTATGTTTTTCTCGATCACTTCTATTTTTTCGGAACCTGGTAAAGTTAAAAAACCGGAGTCGATTGTAAAACGGCGCAAAACTCCATTGAGGCAGCCGGTGTTAAGCTCAGGTGTAAGAATTAAATTAGAAGTGGCATCATGGCAAAAAATATTAAAACGGCTGGTTTCAACAAGCAGGCCCGAATTCAAAACCAAAGTGTCATCTGTACCCGCGGGCCGATTTTTTGCCAAGAGCTCCCACGCCTCCCGATTTTCCCATTTAAAAGCCCGGTCGGGCCCGGGCTGGCTTTGCAGGCTAACAACATTCAGTATTATTTCGCGGTTGAGTGCTTCAAGCTTTCGAACCGTAACTGAATATTCCGGCGGTTGCGTTACCGAAAAAACCACACGCAGGCATTCGCCGCTACTTACACTTTCTGAGTACTGTTTTTCGATTTCATCGTAACAGGCCGTAATTTTTTCATCGAGATTGATATTTAGGAATCGAAAAGCTTCGTGAGTTCGGGCACAATGATATTTCTTATATTTAATTTCAGAGTTGCTGAATATAAATGTATCGAGAATATTAGCGTTTAACATTCAGCGCGCCGGTCTTAGTAATGAATTCGTCCCACTCTTTTTCAGGGTCTGAATCATAAACGATACCGCATCCCGCATGGTAAAAAAGCTGGTTTTTGAATTTCATAAATGTGCGAATGGTCATATTCAAACAGAAATTACCATCTTTCCACCAACCCAGTGTGCCGGCGTACGCCTGGCGTTTATACAGTTCCTGTTCTGCAATCACCTGAAGACTTTCCAGCTTCGGGCAGCCTGATATCGAACCGCCGGGCAGTGTAGCTTCCAGAATCTGAGGCAGGTTTTTAAAGGTATCAATTTCGATTTCTGAATAGGTGTGTTGAATATAACTGAGTTTAAGAGCTGCGCGGTGAACATTCACCTTGGCAGAATACTCGTCTTCAAGCCGGTTAAGGTCGTTGCGGAGCAGGTCTACAATCATGGATAGTTCGGCTTCTTCCTTTTCGTTTTTCAGGAGATCTTTCTCAAAATCAGAAGATTGCGGCAAGCTGCCCTTTATCGGTTGCGTCTTCAATTTTTGCTGATTTTTTTTTAAAAACAGTTCGGGCGAAAAGCTGATCAGATCATAATTCGGCAAAGGCAGCAGTGCCTTATAAGACCCACCGAATTTTTCAAAATAATTTTTAAATATTTTTTCAGCGGTGTAATTCGTTTCGCTCACCAGCGGCGCAGTTAAATTAACCTGATACAGGCGCCCTTCGGCAATTTCTTTTTTGATGGCTTGTATTTTCTCGATGAACATCTCTTTGGTTTCGAGCGACGAAAACTGATGCATCAACGTCGTCAGGGTGCTGGGTATTTTCAGAAAGAGTTGTTTTTCGGTCATGATCTCATGCTGATTTAACACAAACACCGAAGCTTTATCCGATTCGTAAAGCTCGATTTTGTCGTTGAAAAGTGCTGTATTTTCAAATTCAAAATTAACCTGAACGATTTTGAGTTCTTTTCTGAATTCACTTTCGACCGAAGTTAAAAAATCGGTAACGCTTTGTTCGGGTTTGCAGGTGTGTAAAACGTAATTGTTGCTGTAAATGTACTGGTCATCCAAATAGAAACAGATCAGCGGCTTCACGTCGCCAACCAATCACTGACGGCCTTCAGATGTAAATCGGCGTCTGCGGTCAGAAAAGATTCCGGATGATACTGCACGCCCATCCACTTCTTTTTTTTATGTTGCAGCCACATGGGAATTTTATCATCGTGTGAGAGCGCCAAAGTTTTGAAAAGCTCCGGATTGTAGTCTGAACAATAGAGCGAATGATAACGCGCAACGATTGCATCCTGCAGGAAATCATACTGAGGCTCGATAACTTCAAGCCTAGACTTTTTACCGTGCAAAGGCGGTGTATAAGGCCCGACTTTGCCACCGCTTGCATGCACCAACATCTGCAGCCCCAAACAAACGCCGTATACTGCCGTACGCTCAGAAAGATTTTTTACAAAATCAATAACATGGGGATAATCGGCCGGCGTCTTCGGCCCCGGCGAAAGTACTACTAAATTTGCCCACATACTCTTTTGTAGTTCGTGATGATTGATGACCTTGATTTCAGTACAAATTGGCGCAAGCCAGTGTTGTAGGTTGAATGTAAAGGAATCGTCGTGATCTATGATTATTGTTTTCATCGGCAAACTTAAAATAACATAACGAGCACGGATGTTGTAGGTTGGGTCTAGCAAACCTCTAGCTTAATGCAACCACATAGCTAATTAGCAACTGAAAGAACCAAATAACAATATTTAACTTATCGAAATAATTACGTTTTCTTGAAACAAACCCTTGCGAACTGATGACTGACTTCATGCAAACCCCTCTGCAGTGATTATTTATTTACACATTACTTATATATATGTATATAATATGTAAATTAGCCGAAATCAACCGGGTTTTATTTTTTTTAAAAAAACTGGATAAAGGGCGGCTGGTCCTTTTTTTTTACCAAAAAAAAAAGCCCCGGTATTTCTACCAGGGCTTTGTAACTTCTTTATTTAATCAAGAAATTAGTAACGGTTGCGTCCGCCGCCGCCGCCACCGCCGCCACCGAATCCGCCACCGCCGCGATTTTCGCGAGGAGCCATTGGTTTAGCTTCAGAAACATTCATTGCACGACCTAATTGGTCAGTACCATTTAATTTTTCAATTGCAGTTGCGGCATCTGAATCAGTAGCCATTTCAACAAAAGCAAAACCTTTGCTGCGACCTGTTTCGCGGTCAGTGATGATCTTTGCAGATTCAACAGTTCCGAAAGCAGCGAAGATATCGCCTAAAGCTTGATCGTCCATGTTGTATGATAAGTTACCTACGTATATTTTTTTTCCCATTAATTCCTCCACGGATATGGTTGCCACCTCAGAAGAACTAACAAAAACGCTATTTCACTCAAGAGAGACTTATGTTTGAGCCCTGAAATTATACTAAACTTCTTAAAATTTCCAGTATTTTTTTTTAATTCAGTCGATAATGCTCTTTTTACCCGACTAGCCTAGTAAATTCAATAACTTACGTTTATTGAACTGAATACCCACCCAGCACATTGTGTAGTTTTGGGCCTGATTCAAGGTACTATTTCGCGTTGAAATTCAATTCGGACCCGCTAACATGTCCATATGAAAATTTTTTTATTTATAATTCTGGCGGTCTTTATGTCTATAACAGCTAACGCTTGGGATGCTTCAAAGTTTAAAAAGCCAACTGAAGCGGAACTTAAAAAAACTCTTTCAACCATGCAGTTTAAAGTAACGCAAAAAGAAGGCACCGAATCGCCTTATAAAAATGAATACAACGATAACAAAGAAGAAGGCATTTACGTTGACGTCGTTTCAGGCGAGCCGCTTTTCAGTTCGAAGGATAAATATGAATCGGGTACCGGCTGGCCGAGTTTTTTTAAAACGCTGGTTAAAGAAAATATAATTGAAAAGGAAGATAAAGGTTTTTTCGGAAACCGCACCGAAGTTCGCAGCAAACACGGTGATTCGCACTTGGGCCACGTTTTTTCTGACGGCCCAGCCCCAACGGGCCTGCGCTACTGTATGAATTCGGCGGCCATGCGATTTGTTCCTAAAGCCAAATTGAAAGAGGCCGGTTACGGCGATTTCGAAAAATTTTTTGAGAGCGAAAGTAAAACTCAGGCTGTGGTATTTGCGGGGGGCTGTTTCTGGTGTATGCAACCGCCGTTTGATAAATTGGAAGGCGTCATCAGCACGGCGCCTGGCTACATTGGTGGTAGCAAAGAGACGGCAACCTATGAAGTTACGTCGGCCGGGGGTACCGGTCACCGCGAAGCCGTTCAGGTGGTTTATGATCCGAAAAAAATAAGTTATGAAAAACTTGTGCAGGTTTTTTTTCAGAATATTGATCCGTACGATGCTAAAGGTCAGTTTTGCGATAAGGGCGAGCAGTACACGAGCGCCGCCTACTACGCCAATGACGAACAGAAAAGTACGTATGACAAAGTTAAAAACGAATTGATTAAAGCCGGAAAACTTAAAGGTGATATTGCAACACTGTTGCTTCCTGAAAAACCGTTTTACCCGGCCGAGGAATATCATCAGTCGTACTATAAAAAAAATCCGATTCGTTATAAGTACTACAGCACCAGTTGCGGACGCGCCAGACGGCTAAAAGAAGTCTGGGGAAACTAGTAGTAACTGATCCCTTAAGTAAGTTGAATATGTACCGGAAACGTCTCCAATGAAGCTGGTTCCGGCCAAGCCTTTAGCGATGCATCTCTCTAGACGTCCATTTCGGGTTCGTTGGATTTCAGGCCTTTTTTCTTCATTTTTTCGACTAGTGTTGTTCGATTTAATCTTAACAATAAAGCTGCCTGATTTTTATTCCAGCCGGTTTTTTCCAGCGCTTTAAGAATCAGCGCATTTTCAAACTGATCAACTGCAGTATTGAAATCCAGACCGTTATCAGGAATATCCACAGAACCGGTCTCGGCAAAATTTGCCGCAGTCGAACGGTATTTGTGTGGCAGATCACTGACTTCGACCGAACCAAAGCCTTTTAGAATGCTGAGTCGTTCGATTAAGTTTTCAAGCTCGCGAATATTACCCGGCCAGCCATAGCCCACAAGGCATTTCATTGCGTCTTGTGAAAAACCGGTCAGGGTCTTGGATTTATTTTTATTAAACTGAATCATAAAGTGATTGAGAAGAATCGGAATATCGGTTTTTCTCTCACGCAGTGCCGGAATAATAATCGGAATGACATTCAGTCGGTAGTAAAGATCCTCGCGGAACTTTCCTTCTCTGACTGCCTTGTCGAGATCGATGTTGGTGGCTGCAATTACCCTGACGTTGACCTGAACCGATTTTGTTGAACCCACGGGCTCAAATGTTCGTTCTTGAAGTGCTCTGAGAATTTTGACCTGCAGACTTGGATCGAGATCTCCTATTTCATCGAGGAACAAAGTGCCTTCGTCGGCCATTTCAAAACGACCGATTCGGGTAGAGATCGCGCCCGTAAATGCGCCCTTAACGTGCCCGAAGAGTTCACTTTCGAGTAACTCTGCCGGAATGGCGCCGCAGTTGATTGCAACAAACGGATTCTTTGTTCGATTTGAATTATAATGAATCGCGCGTGCGATAAGTTCTTTACCGGTTCCGGATTCGCCCATAACCAAGACAGTCGAGTCGGAATCGGCAACGCGTTCAACAAGTGATAGGCAGCTTCTGAGGCCTTCGCTCTCGCCGATAATCTGATTGAATTGATAGCGGGTGCCCAGTTCGTTGCGCAATTGCTTGTTTTCCTGCTCGAGGTTTTTGTGAGCCAGCGCTTTATCTAACAGACTCATAAGTTCTTCAACATTGAAAGGCTTTGTCAGAAAATGATAAGCGCCTTTTTGGGTGGCTTGAATGGCGGTATCGATTGAAGCAAAGCCGGTCAATACGATAACCTGCGTGTTGGGTGATATACCTTTGATTTCAGAAATTAAATCCAGTCCGTTTCCGTCTGGTAAATTCATGTCAATTATAGCGATATCGAAAGGTTTGTCGGGAGTCATAAATGTACGTGCCTCGTCGAGGCGCTGCGCCGTTACAACCTGATAGCCCTTGCGGTCCAATAATCTGAATAATGCGGTTCTAAGTGTAGACTCATCATCTAATATCAATACGCGTGTAGGCTTCACTGAACCTTCCTTCCATGGCAAGTTCTCTAACATCGATGTTCTTCAATTAGATTAATCTAAGTTTTGACGGAGGTGTCAAAAAATCTGCATGTTATAGACTATTTCAGGACTTTCGCGGGTTAATTTTTAACGTGGCAATTTGATCAGAAGCTGCAGCCATTGTGGCTGAGGCTCGGATATAACAAGCTGGAATCCTTGGTCTAAAATGCTTTTTTCCAGTGTAATGAGTGTGAGGTCATTTGAATTTAACTTCAGGTCGTGGGGACCTAAGTTGGATGAAAAGCTTAAATACGAACTTATTTGGTCTTGGGAAATTTTGACCTCGACCAGACCATTAAAGTTCGATTTGTTTTGGCGTTTTAGCTTCAATTTATGCAAATAGAACTGAAAAACCAAATGCAGGGTGTTTCTGAAATGCAGTACAGATATGGCGTGTAGCACCGGCTGTTCGGAATGCTGAAACGAAACGATCAAGTGTTCTTTTTTCAATTGCATCTGCAGTAGATCTAGATTTTTCTGAAAAATTTCATTTAATTCGTTACTCTCAGGCTTGATCTGTTCTTCTTTGCGCGAGAACAGCAGTAGGTCTTCGATGTGTTTTTTCATGCGATTGGCTGTATCAGTAAGAACCTGAACATCGGCCAGAAAAGGATGTGCCGGGGGCAATTCCATTTTCATAATCTGCAGATAAGATAGAATTCCACCCAAAGGGTTATTAAGTTCGTGCGCGATCGAACTCGAGATCAAACCCAGTTCTGAAAGTCTAGCGGTTTGCTGAAATTTACTTTCTAAAGCCTTTTGTTCGGAAACATCTTCATAGAAATGAATCCAGTAGTTCTTATCGCTATCAATTGAATTATTGAATTTGTTGGATTGAACCCCGTAAGTTTTAACGTCCTGCTGAACCTGAAATTTAGAGCCCAATTGGCAGCCGCTGCAAGGCTTACGGCGGCCAAAAAGCAGTTCGTAGCATTTAAGATTGTCTTTGGAAGCATCGGCCTTCTGCTCGGCGGCCAAATTAGCCTGATAAATCTGATAGTCATTATCGATAATGATTATCGGGTGGGGAGACGAGTGAAAAGCCAAATCAAATAGCCGCTCATTCTGTTGCAGAAGCAGCAGATTATTATAGCGGTTGAGATTAATCTGCAGGGCTTCGGTTAGCTTGCCGAAAAAATTCAGATCCTGTTTTTTAAATGCGCGCCGGTCGCCCTTAAAAAAGCAAATATGATACTCTTCATTATTGATTATAAGCAGGCTGCGGTGAAGGCTTGAATCAAACTGTGACTTGAGTTCGAGTTCAAATATTTCCGCATCAGCGACTCTGATAATTTTAAGCCACGTTATAAGGCCGAAACCAACAAGCAGATCGTTAAGTATATTTTCAGCTTCATTAAGGCTTTTGACCTCGGTGGTTACAAACAGCGACTTTCTGAGAATCTCAACCCGGTTGTTGATTTCAAAAATCTGTTTACGGCTTTCGATCAGGTTGCGGGACTTTTCGGAAAGTTTAGTTTCGAGTTCGGTTTTGAGAATTTCGTACTGCTGATTCAGCTCAGTTGAAAGGCTCAGGTAGGTTTCATCTTGTTCGTCCTGAGTGAGCTGTTGCCATTGTTGATACAGAAACTCAGGACTGATTTCATTTGCGTAAAGAAAGAAATCGCACCGGAGGCCCGCAAGAACAGTCGGGTCAAATTTGCGGTCTTCACTCAACAAGAAAATAATTTTCTCGAATTGCTTCGGATTTTTTTGCGTGAGCACAAGTAACTCGTGGGCCTTGAACTCCAGCAAGCCATCACAGATCAGAATATCCACATCATAGATATTGTTTAGCAGCTCTTTTGGTGTGAGCAGCAAGGGCTCGTGTTCGGCAAACCGATTGGCTAACCCAGTCTGTTCGGACAGCAATGCAAGTTTAGCACGGGTTACAGCTGACATGTGCTGATGAGCTCGTGATGATGTTTAATATGAAAATGCGGTTTGCGCGGCAGACTTGAGATTTCTCCGCGGTTTTCGCCATACTCGAAATAGCAGGTCTGCGCCTGAATTTCGATCGCATCCATAATTTCAGAAGAAATCGAGTTGCCTATACACAACAACTGATCAGGCTCAATTTTCTGCAAAGTGATAATTTCACGGAACGCGTCTTTTTTGCGTTTCTTCAGCAGACTATTGATGACATAAATTTTTTCAAAGTCGGATTCAATGCCGAGAGCTTTAATTTTATTTAATTGGGCACTTTCAGTACCGGCGGTGACCAAGTAAAGCTTATAACGGGATTTAAGGTAGTCGATATTTTCGCGCGCCCCTTCAAGCATCGGCAAGTGGGGCGGAATCAATGGTTCATAAAAAAGCCGAATTGTTTCAGGAACCACTTTTTTGGTATTTTCGTCTCCGTATTCGTAAGCCAGTTTTTCAAAGGCATCTCGATGGGAAATGGTTTTGATGAGTTCAATCCTCTGTGCTTCGCATTCAGCGAGTGTGAGCTTCAAACCATTGTTGATAAGGTAAACAAATGCATCTTGGGTTGCTCTCGGGGCCAATAGTCCCGAGGTGTCCAAAAGTGTGTCGTCTAAATCGATTGCAATGGCCTTTATCATCCCTGACAGTGTGCAACCAAAGTCACAGTTTGACCAATCAAAAGTTACCCGGAATTAAAAGAAAAAAGTAACTGACGAATAGCATTGAGTTGTTTAGTATTAACGCATGGAATTTACAGCAATTATTTTAGCAGGTGGACAAGGGACTCGCATGAAAAGCCCCTTACCGAAAGTATTACACCCGGTCGCGGGCCAACCAATGATTTCAAGAGTTATTCAAACCTGCCGATCGGCCGGTGCAACAGAAATTCGGGTTGTTGTCGGGCATGGTCAAACTTTGGTAAAAACCGTCTTGCAACCCCTGAACGTTCAGACGTTTCTTCAGGAAAAGCAGCTTGGCACAGCCAATGCAGTTCTTTCTGCACAGCTTAATTCTATAGACTCTGATGTGCTTATTATGAACGGAGACCACCCTTTGATTTCAGATCAGGATTTGAAAAATTTCATTTCAGATTTTAAAGAACAGCAACTTGATCTGGCAGTTATTTCAGTTGAACTTGATAACCCGGCCGATTTCGGACGAATCGTAAGAAACGGGAAGAGTTTAATGTCGATAGTCGAAGCCAAAGATGCTTCCGCAGATACACTGAAGATAAAAGAAGTAAACACCGGAATCTATATCGCTAAAGGCGAAGTGCTCAAAAAATATATTCCGCTTATTAAAAATAATAATTCGAAGCAAGAGTTCTACCTGACCGATCTGATTGATCTGGCGATAAAAGATAAACTCAAAGTCCAAACAATATTATCCGGCAACACGAATGTAGCGCACGGGGTGAATAATCAGGCCGAGCTGGCTGAGGCCACCAAAAAAGTTTTCCAGAATAAAAATAACAGATTAATGGAAGGCGGTGTGGTCTTTATCGATCCGGCAACGGCCTACATTGAAGAAACTGTTCTTGTCGGCGCGGGCTCGGTTATTTACCCGAACACCTTCATCCGCGGTAAAACCGCCATCGGTGCATTCTCGGTTATTGAGCCCAACTGTTTTATTTCGGATTCGATTATCGGCGATAGTGTGCATATGAAGGCCGGTTGTTACATCGAAGGTGTTATTATTAAGAATAAGGCAAGTGTGGGGCCTTATGCCCGTCTTCGTCCCGAAACCGTCATCGGTGAAGAAGCCCATGTGGGTAATTTTGTCGAAATGAAAAAAGTTAAATTCGGCAACAAATCCAAAGCCGGACATTTAACTTATCTCGGCGATGCTACAATCGGTGAGGATGTTAACATCGGCTGTGGTACTATCACCTGTAACTACGCAGCAGATAAACAAAAATATGAGACTGTAATCGGCGATCGCGTTTTCGTTGGCAGCGATTCGCAGCTTGTTGCGCCCGTTACAATCGGCAGTGATGCATTAATTGCCTCAGGTACCACAGTAACCAGAGATGTGCCCGAAGGCGCTTTGGCGTTGGCACGATCCCCGCAGGTCAACAAAGAGGGCTATGCCAAGAAATTTAAAAAATCGGAGTCTTAAATGTGTGGAATCGTCGGGTATCTGGGTTTTCAGGATCCTAAAAAAATAATCATCGAAGGTCTTAAAAAATTAGAATATCGCGGCTATGACAGTGCGGGCGTTGCTGTCATGCACGACGGTAAAACAAAACGTATCCGCGCCGAAGGTAAATTAAAAAATCTCGAAGAAAAATTACTGAATGAAACATTTAACGGCCATCTGGGGATCGGGCATACACGCTGGGCCACACACGGAGCAGCAGTAGAAAAAAACGCGCATCCGCATCAGGTTGGCGAAATCAGTATAGTTCATAACGGCATTATTGAAAATTACCTCGATATCAAAAAAAATCTTCTCACTCGTGGCGCAAAAATCACCTCTGACACCGATTCTGAACTGGTGGCGCACCTTATTAATGAAGAAATTCAGGTGACTCAGAATCTGTTGAAAGCCGTACAGAACACTTTAAGTAAACTTGTCGGTGCTTTTTCGGTTGTTGTTATGTGGGAAAAATCCCCGCTTGAAATGATCGCATTTAAAGACGGTCCGCCGTTGATCGTCGGCATCAACGACAAAAACGCCCAAAAAGAATTTTTTGTTGTCAGCGATGTGCAGGCTGCACTTACCCACACCAAAGATTTTGTTTACCTTGAAGACCGCGAAGTCGTACACGTCATGAACAACACGATTAATTACTACTCTTCGACGGGCGCAACTCTTAACAAACAAAGAGTCACGCTTGATTGGAATCCCGAACAAAGTGAGAAAATGGGCTTTAAGCATTTTATGCTGAAAGAAATTTACGAGCAACCTCGCGCCGTAGCAGCGGCCATGAAACCACACATCAACACGGCCACTCACGAGGTCAGTCTGCAAGGGATCGGCTTTGCAAAACCCACCGATGAAGTTTTAAAAAGTATCGAACGCGTAATTTTCATCGCATGCGGCACCAGTTTTTATGCGGCCAGTGTAGCGCAATACCTGCTTGAACAGGTGGGCGGGCTTCCTGTTACTGTCGATATCGCCAGTGAATTCCGATATCGCAAGCCCGTTATTCCGAAAAACACACTTGTTATCACAATTTCGCAAAGCGGAGAAACCGCAGATACCCTTGCCGCCATCCGTCTCGCCAAAGAAAAAGGCGCACTCACACTCAGCATCACCAACGTGCAACGCTCGTCAATCGACCGTGAGGCCCATGGGCACTTGTACATGAACTCGGGCGTTGAAGTGGGCGTAGCCAGCACCAAGGCCTTTATGAGCACGTTGACGCTTGTTAATCTACTGGCATTACAGCTCGGAAAAGTGCGCGGTCTCTTAAATAAAGATCAAGAGCAGACATTTGTAAAAAATCTCGTGGCGGTCCCAAGCCAGATCGAAACCGTTTTATCTTATGATAAATATTTTTCTGAAGCCGCTAAGAAGCTGAAACAATTTAAAGGCTTTTTATATTTAGGCCGTGGTGTAAATTATCCGATAGCCCTTGAAGGCGCACTTAAACTTAAAGAACTCGCGTACATGCACGCCGAAGGCTACGCCGCAGGCGAAATGAAACACGGGCCGCTTGCACTGATAGATGAAGAGATGGCCATTGTTGTAGTAGCACCGGACGATGAGCTGATCGAAAAAACCATCAGCAATCTGCAGGAAGCCAAAGCCCGTGGCGGAAAAATTATCGCCATCGGTACCGGTGAAAACGCGGCACTCAAATCGATGAGCGAGTATTACCTTTCGCTGCCGTCTTCGAACTGGATGACCAATCCGATGCTCGCGGTGGTGCCGTTACAGTTGATGGCGTATCACTTAGCGAACAATCTGGAGTATGATGTGGATCAGCCGCGGAATTTAGCGAAGTCGGTAACTGTCGAGTAGAAGATTTTTTTACTGCAGGCTCGTTCAAGAGCCGCAACCTGGGATTCAGTTAATATTTTAGCGGTTAAAGAGTTTTGCAATTAAAGTAGGATTCATCATAATAGAATTCTTGCCCGCCTATGTATTCCTTCTAGAATGGACTCAACTTGGTGCTTATCTAAATCCGGCGGCTGCGCTTCAATTGGTACATCGAGGCTCTTTACTGCTAGTGCTAGTTCATGCATGAGTTCATCACAGATTTTTTTGCCAAGTCCGCAATGATCTGCTTCTTTGCGCCAATCGTCTGCCGTGATCTCGTGAAATTTTTCTTTTCCGTTTACGCTTAAACTCGAGCGTAAATTTGAATAGAAATCGGAGTGAGTTTTATAAAGGAAGTGGGCACTCAGCAGATCGTACATTGGCGTGAGTGCGAATCCTGCACGAAGCTGAAAGATACTAAAATTTTTTGCGTGGCTGTCAGTATTGTGGATGAGATCGTTAAATAGCGCTGTTTTAAAAAAGCGGCGGCGGTCAGCAGTTGCATTGTTCGAGCTCAAAAGGATAGTCATCATTTTACGAAGCGATGGCCCCCCCTTTCGCTCATATTTAAGTATTGGGGATGTACCTGTGGCCTGACAGAAATCCTCTTGAGGTATCCGGCGCAAAATGTTTTCTTTCCATATACGGTCAAAGCGCTCAACGCTAAGGACGCGTTGGTCTTCGAAAATGGAGATATCAGCTTTGGCCGCAGAAATATCGCATGCACGTGCCAGATAAAGACTGATCCATTCATTGTCCACACTGGTTTGGAAGTCAATAGTCGCTACCGTGGTATTTTTCATTAGTGTTCCCATTGATCTTTTTAGGATATGGCTTGTCGGGGTAGCTCCACGAGGTTCCCACCATTTGCCTTTGCGGTACAAGAGGGCCATTTTCTCTTGTGCTCCTGCTAATGACAGGCGAAAATCTCCGTCGTGCATTCCCAGAGGGCTATCGCTCGACAATCCACGCAACCGATGTGCAATATCAGAGTCACTTAAAAGGCGTACTTGCATTTTGTCGGTTAATTCCGGATCTTCTTCTTCGTGAAAAAAACTAAGAGCGCCAATGCAATCGCGTCCGACGGCCGCTAAAATATCAAATGATTTTGTGCTGGGTACTTCAAACTTTTGAGCGATGGCTTCAAGGATTTTTGTACTATCTGGCAGAAGATTGTCGAAATAAAAAGAGGCTCTCTCGCCAATGAAAACTCGATCAGGCAGTGGCAGGGAAAGTGAAATTGCATAACCATTATCGATCCATTCTTCATCATAACGAAATTCAATCGATCCGTCAGCACGCCTTGTGAGGAACCCAATTTTTTGTTTCTCCAGGTATACTTTTAATTTTTGAACATGTTTTTTTCGTCCCATATCAATCGATCTGGGATGACATGTCTGATGTGTCAATAGAGCGCACAGGTTTAAAAGAAAGCTCTAAGTTAAGGGCCTGCATAATAGATTCGACTGCGCGTAAATTACCGCCAATTCCATGCTCGATATTTGATACTGCCGGTTGCGATAGGCCGGCTTTTGTAGCAAGCTCTTTCTGCGAAAGTGCTTGGTTCTGACGATGATACTTCAACAGTTTTCCTATTTCCGTGTGGTTTCTTGCACTCTTCATAAGCCTCCTATTTTATATGATTTCATTATATATCAATTTTATACTAAAAACTAATAAAATAGAAATATACATATATATTATATAAATATAGGCTAGAATAATGGATTGGGGTGCGATTAAAACAGGTAATCAGAGCTCTTTTTGCTATTCCTAAGTCCAGGCATGCGGAGATTACGTGCCCTAATCTCCGCATATTATGCGGTCGTGACATCGAGGATCTAATCAAAAAAAATATTTTATTCAAGAGAGGCGATGGCCGAAGCACGCATTATGTTTTGCTAATTTAAAGCAATCTATGGATTAAAATCAAATTTCGCAAGGAAAGATCTTCCCTCGAACGTATCATTCATCAAACTGTAATAGTTAAAAACTTTATCGACGAAGGCCACGGTTTCATTTCCGCGCGCGTAACCAAAAGATAATTTAGAATAATAAAGCTGGTTTTCTAGTTTTGGTAAAACTCTTTTGAGCTGGGCCCAGTTGTAGGGATCTTTTTTCAGCCGAAGCGCAAGATAGTGCGCATCACGCAGGTGTCCCCAACCAATGTTGTAAGCGGCCAGTGCAAGTGCCCAGCGCTGCTTTGAATGCAGCTTGTGCGGCGTTTTATCATACAGGTATTTCAGATACATGGCGCCGCCCTGGATGCTCTGAAAAGGGTCTTCGCGGTCATTTACACCCAGATACTCTGCAGTTTTTAAGGTCAATTGCATCAGGCCCTTAACACCCGTGTGGCTTGTGGCTGCTTCATTCCATTTAGATTCCTGATAAGCCACTGCCGCGATGAGCGTCCATGGGACCTTGTATTTGGCTGAATATTTTTTGAAGGACTTCATATAATACGGAAGTCTGGATTCCGTGTGTTCGACGAATTTCTGATACTCATAGGTAGAAAGCGCATAATCAACACTGAAAACAGGCAGTTGATCATTAAGAGCTGCATTCGATGTTGAAAGCAGTGCTAATAAAAGGATCAGAAGATTGCGTTTATTCATGGAATGACTCTGTCGTAATACGGGCTCTGGGCCTGAGTCACCCACAAATTGCCTAAAAAATAATGTACTCTAATATAGAGCCGTTCAGTTTTGTGAATTGTAATTTTTTTGCACGGGTGATGTTTTATGCAGACAAATGCCCCAACTCTTGGAATTATTTTAATTGGAAATTAAGTGAGGGGAATACTATGAGCGGTTGGATTGAAGTTGTTGTTGGATCAATGTACTCAGGAAAAACAGAAGAGCTGATCAGACGTGTACGCAGAGCTCAATACGCTAAACTGAAGGTGCAGGTATTTAAACCGATTATTGATCAACGCTATCATCAGACAAATGTAACTTCACATAATAAAAATCAGGTGGATGCAACTCCGCTAAAAAATATTAATGATGTCTGGGATTACGTTGAAGACGACACAAAAGTTGTTGGCTTTGATGAAGGTCAGTTTTTTACGATGGATCTGGTACAGGTTTGCCGTGATCTTGCGGCCCGTGGTTTGCGAGTGATTGTTTCGGGCCTTGATATGGACTGGAAAGGCTTGCCGTTTGAACCGATTCCTACGCTGATGGCAATTGCTGAAGATGTAACAAAGCACAGAGCAATCTGTACAAAATGCGGTGAACTTGCAACTTATACTCAGAAGATCGGTGGAAGTGAATCGCAGATCGAAGTGGGTTCGCAAGATTTTTATGAGGCCCGTTGCCGGATTCATTTCAAGCCTAAAGTCGAGTCGGTTGCGGTGGTTTCGAGTGTGACAGATCGTCCGATGGCAGACCAAAGCCCAATATAATTTTTTTAGATTCTAAAATTCTGAATTTCTTATAATCTATCAGGGTCTGTTTAATTACTGAGACCAAGGGGTTATAATGAAGAATAAGTTAGTCGCAGCTGTTGTTGCAGCGGCATTTGTCTCAACGTCGTGTGTTTCTACACCTAAAACCGAAACTTTCAGAAGAGTAGCCAGCGAACCTGAAGTAGAGGCCATTGCGGCACAAGGTCGCGATTATGACTTCGCCAGCGATCAAAGGGCACGTCCATTCGGCGGGCCAGAAGTTGCGAAGCTCTCAAGTGGTAACCTTAAACTTATCGACGGCCAACTGATCCGTGATAACGACGAGGCTTTTGACAAAAAATTGCAGATGATTCAAAGAGCAAATTCTGAAATTCGCATGGTGTATTTCATCTATGCTAATGATGATTCTTCTTCGTTGATCAATAATGCATTAATTGAAAAAGCTCAACGGGGAGTAAAAGTTAAGCTCTTGGTTGATTTTATCACCAATTATAAGAGTCTTGATCTGTTTGCGATGCTTGAGCGAGAAGGCAAAGGAAACATTCAGACTTATTTCTACAATTTTCCGGGCGCACAGATCATTCAGGACGCCAACTACATGATGTTGCCATGCCCTGCGAACTCGGCACCGGATCATGATACGTGTTACAAAGCTAAAATAGATGCGATGGGTAAAATGGCGGATAAAAAGTCGCCAACGGCATTCTCGAAAATTTTCCTTTCAGGCTTATACGGAAAAAACCCATTAGCTGTTAAAGTTGGTATGGGTTACGGAGCTGAAATCGACCCGGCCGCATACAAACAGGGCCCGCCAAAAACTCAGGAAGAAAAAGATGATCTGGTCGAATTCGTAAAACTGGCAGCAGATGCATTTGTTAACAACAGCATTATTGCAAAAATCAAATTGTCGATTGCAATGACGTCTTACGGAGACACTTTAAATCCGTTGATTAACGAAGTGACCGGTCGCTTACCTCTAAGAAGTATCGAAAAGAATAAAAGCCACGGCGAATTGTGGGATCATTTATCTGACTATACTCACCACAAGTTATTATCGATCGATGGCGAAGAGTTTATGCTCGGTGGCCGTAACATCGAAGACTCTTATCATATGAAAGAGCGCGTCGGTTCTTCTGGAAAATATATCTTCATCGATACCGACTTCTGGGGAAAAACTGCACGTGGCGGAACAGCGCCGGTGGATATTTCTTTTGACAGAATTATCAAAACCACAATGGTGGCCGACCTTGCACGGGTTGTCCGTGTTATGCCGGTTGATTTCATTACCAATTCAAAAAGAAGTGCAGCTGATGTACCGAGCCCTGCTGAAATGGCAGTTGGAAATTGTCTTGGGATGAAAAAATCGGGCGCGGCTCTCGGCGAATGTATTCTGGCGAGTCTTCCGCAAATGCCGGGTTTCCAGGCTTCTGATAAACGTCTCGATAACGAAATTGCAAACATGAAAGTTTCTTCTGACCGCTACTTGGTTAAGTATGTTAACGGCGGCAAAAAGAAGATTGAACGTGGCTTCGGACAGATGTCGGCGAAAGATCTTCAAACGGCTGAAGTTCACTATCTTGAAAACATCAATTTCAAGAAAGATACTTTGCAGCGAATTATCGGTTCAAAACTCGGTTCTGAAAGCAAGAACAATAAAAACATTCAGGCAGCTTGGTACGAAGCGATGGAACACACATGCCGCGTAAGCCGAAAACAGAAACGCGATATGACGGTCTACATCCACACCGCTTATCTGTTAATGCCTTCAGGAATGATTCACCGAATTGCTAAAATGATGAATAACGACTACGGCGATTGTTCGCGCGTGAAGATTGTTTTTCTTACGAACTCTCCGGAAACAACCGATTTAGCGCCGATCAATCTTCTGGCTCGATATCAGTTAGGTTCGTTGTTCGATCACTACACTGGTTTAGTGCAATACGAAGCTGAATTCAACCAAGGTCCGAGAAAATACAAGCGCTTTTTCCCGACTATGGAATACTACGAATATAAAAAATCTGAAGGCGTCGGACAATCTCTGCACACGAAATTGTCGCTTATCGGTGATGACATGATTATCGGTTCAGCTAACGCCGATGTTCGTTCTTACTATATGGACACCAACAATGCAGTTCTGATCAGAAACGCACATGAGCTGAATCAACAGTACAAAACTTTTGTAGAAGGTTTGATTTCAAGCGGCCGTGTTGAAAACAAAATGGCCAGCTTCATCGGAAAAAGTATGCAGGAATTGCGCGCTGAGAATTCTTACATGCTCGACGTCAGTGCGAAGCGCTGGAAACAGGAAGCTAAGTTGACTCCCGAGCGCAGAACTCAGATTCTCGACACTTTAGACCGCGCAGGAACTAAGATCACGGGTACAACCAAGAAGCTAATCACTTTCCGTGGCGACTTTGACTTCAACAATTTCGGAAGCGAACACAATGATCGTTACGAAATTAACAAAGAGTTAAACGAAATGGCTAACGCGTTCGACGGAACTTTTAAAGTATTCTAGATAAATCAAATTGATATGAGGCAGATTAATTTCTGCCTCTAACTGTACCCACCTCTTGAAGACTTGAAGGTGGGTTTTTTTATTTTTTAGAGGTTGTACCGTACAAAATAATATCCTGCACGAGGCTTGCAACCCGCTCACTCTGAACATCTGTGATTTTGGCGAATTCAAGGCCAACAATGGCGCTTGTGTCGGGTTTATTCAGAATAAATCTGACAATGGCGGTTGCCGCAACTTCACTGCGTTTATGAATCTGAAATTTAACTGAAACGATATCATCGCGCTGCAGAACCGGAACTTTGTGCTTTCCTGAAAATTCAAATCGGATGCCCGAAAGTGAAATATCAACAACTGAACACGGAACAGATTGCAACGAAGCAGACTGACTCCATTTTTTCGGTATCAAATAACGTGGTTCGCGGCGGCGTTTTAACTGCAGCACCTTGGACGTCATATCAAAATAGTACCGATTCAAATGTGACTTAATGAAAGTTTTGATAAAGTAAGTTTCAGTGCCAACATTGAATCTAAAGGAAATTTCGCGGTCTGAAGGCAACTTGTATTCTTTCAGATTACTTGTCAGAATGGCGCGTTTATCCATAAAATTATCAATCGAGGTTTTGTAAGGCTTTGGCGGGCTACCAATTGAAAAGACTAAAGCAGATTTTTCGCTGTGGGCACTTCGCAAAGCGGCCAGTGAATCTGTTTCATTTAGTTCTGATAAGAAATCGGCGGAACCGATCGGTGCTGCTGACATAAAACAGATATTATATCAATTTGGCCAGTGTCGTAAAGCTTCTTGGGCCCGTTGTATCTGTTTGATCTTCTTTTCTTTTTTGTCTTTCAGGGGTTCAGGCCATGGTGGTATCAAACTGAAATTAATATTTGTGGGCTGAAAATTCTTTTCTCTGAATGGGTCGGTTATGGCCTCAAGCAATGACCCGAAGGCGGTGTCGCGCGGCGGAAGACTTAGAGGTTTATCCTGCAGCTTTTGCTCGACAAACCGAGCAACCAAAAGCCCTATGCACGTGGATTCAAAATAGCCTTCAACGCCGGTAATCTGACCTGCAAAAAACAACCACGGATCGTTCTTACTAGATAAATCTTTGTTAAGTCGTTTTGGGGTGTTGATAAACATATTGCGGTGAATGCTGCCAAGTTTAAGAAACTCGGCATTTTCGAGGCCCGGTATCATTCTAAAAACGCGGGTTTGCTCGCTATATGCCATGCGGGTCTGAAACCCGACAATATTATAGGCCGTCGCTTCTTTGTTATCCTGCCGTAATTGCACGACTGCAAAAGGGTAGCGGCCGGTCTTTGGGTTTGTGAGGCCCACGGGTTTCATTGGTCCGAATCTCAAGGTCTGCGGGCCGCGATCAACCATCACTTCAATCGGCATGCAACCTTCGAAAAATTCGGTTGTTTCAAAATGTTTGGGTTCAATTTTTCGGGCATTTCTAATTTCTTCGATAAAATTGAAGTACTGTTCTTTATCAAGCGGACAATTGTAATAATCGGGAGTGCCTTTGTCGTAGCGATCGGCCTTCCAGGCAATTTCGGTATTGATTGAATCGGCATCGATTATCGGGGCAATCGCGTCGAAAAAATAAAGAAATTCATCTCCGAAATGTTTTTGCAGATCAAACGCAAGAGGTTCATCAGTCAGAGGCCCGGTTGCAATAACGGCAGGTCTTTCAATTTGAGCAAGTGATGTAACGGCTTCACGCCTGATGGTAATTCGAGGATGAGCTTCAATTTGTTCTGTGATTTTTCGCGCAAAAACTTCACGGTCGATTCCGAGCGCCTGGCCTGCCGGAACGGCCACTTCTTTTGCGGTTTTTAAAATGAAGGAGCCCATTTGTTCAGCTTCCCATTTCAGCTGGCCGGTGGCAGACACTTCGGAAAGGCTGCCAAAAGAATTTGAGCAGACAAGCTCGGCAAAATCGGTGGTTTTATGGGCCGGAGTGGGCTTTACTCCGCGCATTTCGTAAAGAACGACTTCAAAACCTCTATTGGCCAATTGAAGCGCGCATTCACTGCCGGCAAGACCGGCGCCAACGACTGTAATTTTTTTCATTTGTAGTCAATAGACTTTATTAATGAAAAATGCAAGCCCTTGTGATAACCCTCATTGGATGTCATCTGAACGCGATTTTAAAACAAAATTTCATACCGGAGCAGAGGTGCTGCAAAAGCTTTTAGAAGGCAAAGCCGCGCCGGTTTCAGATCAATATCTGCGGTGGAAGTTATGGCTCAACTGGAAAGAAACCGTGGGCGCAACTGTTTCGGAAAATGCCGAACCCACCGCTTATCACAAGGGTGTTCTTTGGCTGTGTGTTCGCAATTCGGTTTGGATGCAGCAAATGACTTTTATGCTCGAGCCGATTAAAAAATCTATTAATCAAAAATTTCAGGAAAACATGGTAAAGGAAATCCGGCTTACACTCGACCGAAAAGCCACGCCCGCCGCGGGTGATGAAAATTTTAAAAAGAATCTGAAAAAATTTGTAAAATAGCCGTCAGGACTTACTCTTCAACCGAAGATTTTAGAATATTTTTGACTTGTTGGCTTTTCTGGCCGGCGCCCAGAATATTTTTTATTCGCTCGTGAATAGACTTGTCGTTGATCAGGGCGCCTAAGGTGCCTTCTCCGCGATCGACTTTGTCGATGATGCGTTCAAGTTTTACCAACGAGCGATCGAGGTTTCCGGTAGCCATTGTTTTATTCATTCGTTCAGTTAATTGCATCATGTTGAATGAAACTTTATCAAGATTATTGGTAATGTGAGTCACCTTATTGTTTTCGGCAAGAGAGTGAGTGATTTTTTTGATGTCTTTCAGAATATCGAACAGATTTTCACTTTCGCTGCCGCGCTTTGTGAAGACCGATAAAATATCGTTGCCGTAATCTGAAGGTAATTCATCGCCGCTGACAATCGGCGGCGCGTCTGGGCTGCCCGGAGTAATATAAAGAAACTTATCGCCGAGCGCTCCCTGAGTGCGGATTTCGATACGGCTGTCTTTTTTGATCTTATTTTTGTAATCAGCGTCAATGATAGAAATGATTTCGACCAGATTGCGCTTTTCATCAAATTTCATCTCTCCGATATTTCCGACTTTGACTCCGGCTAGTGAAACCACGGCGCCCTTATTCAGGCCCTGCACCGAATCGAAATAACTGCGTAGCTCAACCACTTCCTGAAACATCGACTTATTGGACCCCAGCATAAATATGGTTACCAGTAAAACAGTGATTCCCGAAGCCAAGAATATTCCGACTTTGATTTGGGTCATAGGATATTTCCTTCAATGAATTGGTGGATAAGGCTGTTACTCTGGTCTTTTTGTTTCAGCTGTTCAATTGTGCCTTGTTCTTTGATCACTTTATCTTTTAAAAATGCAAATTTATCGCAGACCGCAAACGCCGTCGGCATATCATGGGTAACAAGAATGGAAGTTACGCCCTTTTTTTTAAGGTTCAGGATCAATTCCTGGATTTTTTTGGTATTGTAAGGATCAAGCCCTGCAGTCGGCTCGTCATAAAGAATGATTTCGGGTTCAAGCATCATGGCGCGCGCAAGGCCTACACGTTTCTGCATTCCGCCTGAAAGTTCATTCGGATAAAGTTTTTCGGTGCCGCTCAGACCGAAATCATCCAGTTGAGAAAGGATTTTCCGCGAAATTTCAAAGTGCGATTTTTTCGTGTGTTCAAGCAGTGGATATGACAGATTTTCAAAAACGGTCATCGAATCGAAAAGGGCCCCGCCCTGAAAGGCATAGCCGACCTTTTTTCTGATGTGCAGCCATTCTGGTTCGGTAAACGCCGTTATGTTCTGATCATTGATCAGCACTTGGCCCGAGTTGGGGCTTTCAAGCCCGATTAAGCTCCGTAATATAACAGATTTTCCTGCGCCTGAACCGCCGACCAAACCAAGACATTCGCCTTTTTTGACATAGAAGGAAACGTCCTCATGAACGATCTTTGTACCGAAACTTTTTCGAAAATTTTTAACTTCGATTACAGCCATGATTCGAGTATCCAGAACACTTTAGCCAGGAAGTAATCCCCGATAAGTATTAATAGTGAAGACGTCACAACGGCTTTGCGTGTGGCCATGCCCACTTCCTGCGTGCCGTTCTTAACTGTCAGGCCGAAATAGCAGGAAGGCACCGAAATAAAAAGTGCAAAGAAAAAAGTTTTGCCGAAACCCGAAAGGTAATCGCGGATGTTTGCGGTATCGAGAATCCGGCGATAATAAAATTGCGGATCGAGCCCCAGTTCAGAAACACCAACCAGCCAGCCGCCGGCATTTCCGATAACATTGGCCATGGCTACCAACAAAGGCAGAATAATCAAACAGGCAATTATCCGCGGCAAAACAATTTTCTTTATCGGCGAAGTGCCGAGCGCACGGATGGCATCGATCTGCTGGGTTACAACCATCGATCCGATTTCACTGGCCATACCTGCGCCCACGCGCGCGGCCAGCATCAGGCTGGTAAACATCGGTCCGATTTCTCTGAAGATAGTTGAAGCCACCAGTCGTGGCACATAGGGCTTACCGCCGAATTTTTCAAGGCCGAATCCGAATTGCAGCGCCATAACCATTCCGATGGCTCCTGAAGTTACCAGCACCAGCGGGACCGAACGCACGCCGATCTGATAAATCTGATCGATCAGCAACTTCCAGTAGAACGGACGGTTAAAACCTTCGCGCAGACAGTCGCGTATCAGATAAGTTATGCCGCCTAGAAAGTAAAGCTGCTCTTTGATCCAATCTCTGAATGGCATGGCAACCGAATAAATCATTCGAAACCTAAACCTTGAATAAAATTGTCAAAATGAACAGTGTCTTTGAGCAGGGAATTGGGCTTTCCGGAAAGTGAAGCAAGATACCCGCAGGATTTGCGCTTAAAAGAAACTGAACGGACTTCAATGGGCTGCCCGTCAAGGCTTGCTGTTACGATTTTGAAGAGTGCCGGTCGGTTCTGAAGGGCCATTGTTTCTTCTTTCAAAATTTTAATTTCTTCGAGTGAATCTTCGATCAATTGGTGCAGGGCTGAAAGCTTATTTGTTGCACCATCGTTACAGTCGGAAACAATCGAGATTACATTTCCGGTTTGGGAGTTTTTCCAGGTCGGGAATACGGAAGTTTTAGTTTTTGCAAACGGGGCTTTGGGAGCGGTTAATCGGATCTCGGTGCTGAACGAAGGTGGCTTTTCTTTGAGTATGGACGAAACGCAGGAAACGAAGAAAAATGGAACAGCAATAATAAAGAGAGTGGCAACCAATTGTTTTTTCATGATGTTCATTAATTATGTGTTGTCTTCATTTGCGCGTCGAGTCTAGTTCGCTGATAAAATCAGAAAAATAATCTGTCATTTAATTGGCAGGACGAGCCAAAAAATTCGGAGTTTTTTTCCTAGTCTAAAAATTAAAGGCAATTGAGCTTAAAAAACGCTGGCACCTGAAATGCTTTTTAGTAGTAATGATGAAAAACCGGTTTTTATTTTTTATATGTATTTTGTGTTTCGGAAGCCTGAATCCGATGATCTCGGTGGGAGCCGAGGTTAAGGGAAAAGTATCGCTTGAAGGTGAAACTTATAACTTTGAACTTTCTGGACAAAAGAACTGGGACTACGATTTAAAGCGCATCAACGACAAAGGACAACCCAAAGTCCAGCTCTTTGTTAAGTCCCTTGATCAGAGTCAGCTTAACAAAATCCGGAACATCGATAATCCATTCGTAAAATCGATTTCGGTTACTCAGAACGCCATCGATAGCCGCTGGCTGGTTGAATTTATTCTTAAAGGTGACTCAGTTGAAACATTTGACTATTTAACCGACCAACCGTCGAAACTAATTATTGATTTCTACAAGGGTGAGGCACCGCTGATTGCAACTGAAGTGGAAACCAAACCGAAGGCTGCGGTTGTTGCGGCAGCGCCGGTTGTAAAAGCAAAAGCAGTCAGAAAAAAAACAGATCGGAAACCGGCTGATACCGACATTCTGACGATTACCGGTCCTGAAGGTATTGAAACTTCCGTACTTGCGCGCTCTGGCCTCTATGATGCCAGCGATGCCCAGTTCGGCCGTTTTGCGATGAAAGAGTCAGATTACAAGGAAGAAGCAGTCATAAAAAGCCGGAATAATTATTATCTGAAATTCCCGACCCTCGAATCTGAATTTTCTTTCTGGAAAAAGATGAAGGAAAATCCGCCGTTGTATGAAATCCAGTCTGAAAAATCCGATGAAAATAAAGAGGCGCGTCTTTTAAAAACTTTGTTTTCTAAAAAGCGTTATCTCGTATTTATTCAGACGGCTGAATGGTTCCGGAAAAAATATCCCGAATCAAAATACGATGACATGATCGCATTTATGATGGGTGATGCTTTCACTGAATTATGGCGAGCTGAAAAAATCAAGTCAATGTACGAGCAGGCGCAGAATGCCTATCGCGACGCGCAGGAAAAACATCCTAATGCAGTCCTGGCAGAGCGAACGTCGCTGCTAGCCGGCATGTTGGCAATTGAAAATTCGGATTACATGTCGGCAATCCGAAAACTCCACTCGCATATCGAGAATAAAAAATACAACAATAAGATATCTATTCAGTATGCGAAAATCGGGCTAACATACAGTTATTCAAAAATAAACAAGCTTGAAGATGCGCTGAATTTTCTTACCGAAATCGAAAAAAACACTAAAGATCAATTGGTTTTGACTGAAGTGGCTGTCCGCAGAGGGGATTTTAATTTTTTCTCGAAAAAATTTGCTGACTCGATTGCCGCGTACGATGTAGCAACTAAAAACTTCCCGCTGGTTTCAAAACTTTATCCAAGCGCTTATTTTAATAAGATGGAAGCTCAGTTCTGGAAAGGCAGTTACCAGAACTCGCATCAGTCGGCCATCGATTTTGCCCAGCATTTTCCTACTCATGATTTTGCACCTTATGCACTGACGAGAGTGGGTGAATTGCTCGACATCATGGGCGCCGATCAGGCCAAATCGGTGGGTGCTTATCTTGAAACCCACTTCCGGTACGGCGATAGCCCAAAAACGATCGTTGCCCGTCTTCATCTGCTGAGTACTAAAATGAAGTCGATGAAAAAAGAACAATTGGATATGACTCTCATCAAAATGGATGAGTTGTCGCTAAAAAGCGAACTTGAGAATATTGACCAGTTTAAAGTAACTATGATTTCAGATGGTTTTTCACGCCGCAAAGAATATCTGCGCGCGATCGATATTCTATCGAGGTTTTATCAGCAGAATCCCACTCGGCCTGACGCCAAGCAGGTTACTCAGCGAATTGTGAAAAATGTAAATGATCAATTGAAGCATCTTTCCGACCTTAAAAATTATCCTGAGTTGCTGAAGACTTATAAGCAATACTCGGATACCTGGATTAAAGCCCACAGCCGGATCGATACTGATTTTTTCTTGGGCCTATCTTATGAATTTGCCGGCGCTTTTGAATACGCGATTGAAAAGTACAAAAAGGTGCTTGATGGCATGAATTCAATTAAAGGCACAGCCAGCGAAAGAGAAATCTATGTTAATCAGTATCTGCCGAGTTTCGACAGTCTGAACCTGAAGCTTGCAAAAAACAGTTATGACAACGTTTCTTATCAGGACGCATTTCAATATCTCGAAAAAATTCAGACACCCTTGGCCCTAACCGAAGAAGAGCAGGTTGAGCGGGTTCAGCTGGCTTCGCAGCTATATGAACAACGGGGAGACAGCGTGGCATCAACTCGCTACCTCAGTGATCTTTCAAACCTGTGGAAGGGTGATGAAAAACTTTCTTTACCTGTACAATTCAGGCTGGCGGAAATTTACGCTCAGAAAAATGCAATAGCTGAAGCTACCACAACGTATGAAAAATGCCGGTCAATTTTGTTGAATTCTGAAAAGCCGCTGTTGCAGGATCTGCAACAGCTGATGAATTCTTACTCGAAACTTCTGGTCGACCAAAAAAGAGATGATCAGGCCATTTCGCTTTTAAACGAGGTTATTCAGAAGCACGGAAACAACTATAATCTGGATCAGGAGCGATACCTGCTGGGCGATCTGCATTTTAAAAAAGGTGAAATTAAAAAGGCCGATCAGACCTGGAAAAACATAATGAACGAGAAATCGGCGGTTTGGAAACAGTTAGCTCAGGAGAAACTGAAGCAGGCCTCTTGGGATACAGATTTTCAAAAGCACCTGAAGAGAATTCCTGCAATGACTCAGCTAGAGGAGCAGAATAAATGAACTATCAATACGGATCCTTTAAGATTCAAAGTGCGGCGATGCTCAATGTTCTGGCCGACCTCAATCTGCATGCCGACAAAAAGTTTTTTATAATTACAGGTGATGTCGGGTCGGGGAAAACCACGATGCTGAATCACATTCAAAAGTTATTTTTTACAGGACAAAACATTTCTGTATTTGACGACAAAGAGCCGATGCTAGGCTCAACTCCGGTAATTGTGACGACTACAAAGGAACTGGCATTCGAAATGACCAGAAAGTTCGACCGAAAGTTCACATGCGTTGTTGAAATGCCGAATCTCTGCGAACGTAAAGCCGATATTGTGAATTTTGCCGGCTTTTTTATCGAAGTACTTGGTTTGATGAATAACTCAAAGCCTTACAAATTAACCGATAAGGCGGTCGAAAAGCTCTTACAGTACAATTGGCCAGGAAACTTTCATGAACTCGAAACTGTGCTTGAGCGTGCATTTGAAAACTCGCAGTCTGAAGATCAAAGGGCGCTGATTGAACCCGAGCACATCGAGCTGAATCTGCAAATGAAAGAAATTGAATTTTCGATCGGCCAGAAGCTGGATGAAGTTGAACGAAAATACATTCTGCAGACTTTATACTTTGTTCATCAGAATCGCACGCGCGCGGCCGAAATTCTTGGAATTTCAATCCGGACTCTTAGAAACAAAATCAATCAATACCGAGAGGAAGGTTATTTATGAGTAGTCTGTTCGATAAAACCACGGACGCACTGGCCACATCGCTGGCAATGCGGCAGATTCGCCATAATGTCACTTCAGCTAATATCGCCAATGCGGAAACGCCGAATTACCATGCTAAAAAGGTGGATTTCGAAGACGCACTGGCACGGGCACTTGATATCGATGGCAATAATTCGTTAAGTACTTCGCACGGCCAGCATTTTTCGGTGGGAGGCAAACCGTCAGTTGAGCCGGGAATTTATGAAAATCCGGAAGTAGCCCTCAATAACGACGGCAACACAGTTGATATGGAAAAGGAAATGTCGGCGCTGGCCGAAAATTCAATTCTGTACAAATCGGCGTTACAACTAATTAACAAAAAGATGGCGGCAATGAAATACGCTATCAGCGAAACCAGATAGGACTAGCCAATGAGTGACTTTTTATCAGGATTCAGGATCGGCGGAAGCGGAATGGCGGCACAACGGGCCCGCATGAATTCCATTTCCAGCAACATTGCCAACATTAATACCACCCGCACGCCGGAGGGCGGCCCCTACCGCCGAAAAGACGTGGTTTTTACGGCCATGCCCGATGCCAAATCTTTCGGGGATATCCTCAGTGTAAATGACCCGAAGGCCGACTTTAATCGAGTGCAGGTTACGGATGTTGTCTACGATAAGAAGGCGCCGATTTTAAAATATGATCCCACTCATCCCGACGCCAACGAAGAAGGCTATGTTGCGTTTCCGAATGTAAACCTCATGGAAGAGATGACCAATATGATACAGGCTTCAAGATCATACGAGGCCAACGTACAGGCTATTCAGGCGACAAAAGATATGGCTTTAAGTGCACTCGAAATTGGTAGATAATTAATTTAGAACCGAAGGAGTATAGACCATGGATGGTTTTACAATCTCAAATGCGAACCGGTTTCTTGAAACCGGCAATTTAGACAACAAATCTGTAAAATTGGATTCAGTAATGAACTCAAACGAGGCAGGCCCGTCATTTGCCGACACATTGAAAGAAGCTGTGAATAGCGTCAATCAACTCAGTCTTGATGCCGACAGCAAAGCCCAGGCGTTGGCTACCGGCAAAACCGACGATATCGCAGGCGTCATGATCGCAACTGAAAAAGCCGACATCGCGCTGCGTGCGATGGTGCAGGTCAGAAATAAAATAATCGATGCTTATCAAGAAATTATGAAGATGCAGGTGTGATGTGAATAATATTCTCAGCGGTATAATTGCACAGTTTCAGGAATTTTACAGATCTTTAGGCCCGACGAAAAGGTCGGCGCTTGTCGCATCGATAATGATCGGCGTAATGGCAATCGGAGCCGTGATGTTCATGGCATCCGGTAAAGACTATGCCGTATTGCTTTCGAATATCCCATCCGATCAGGTTCCGACAATTATCGAAAAATTAAACTCAAAAAATATTCCCTATCGCCTGATGGAAGACGGCAAAACCGTTACAGTTCCGAAAGATTATCTGCACGCAACCCAGATGCAGTTGATGTCGGAGCTGGGCTCAAGCAAAATGGGCAGTATAGGTTTGGAACTGTTCGACAAGCAGGAATTCGGAATTAACAGTTATGCTCAGAAAATCAATTTTCAACGGGCTTTACAGGGCGAGCTCATGCGTGCGATCAATACTTTAACTGCGGTGAAGCAGTCGAAAGTTATTCTGGCCATTCCGGCAAAGAAAACAATGATGGAGGATTCATCTCCGCCATCGGCTTCGGTCGTGGTTGAATTGCATTCAGGAAAAGAATTGTCTTCCGATCAGGTGCGGGGCATTCGTTACTTGGTTGCCAATGCCGTAGAAGGCCTGGATCCTGAACGTGTAACAATTCTCGATGACCGCGGTAAAATGATTTCTAAACAGACTGACGGATCTACCGGCGCTTCGAGTGAAATTCTCGAACTTAAGTCGCGCGTTGAAAAGGAACTTGAAGGCCGTATCGAATCCATCTTAACGAAGGTCGTCGGTCAGGGCAAAATAGTTGCCAAAGTCGACGCCACTATCAATCATAAAATCACCACGGCCGTAGAAGAACTGATCGATCCGGATAAAACGGCGATTCGCTCTCAGACCACGCAAGAGGAATCTCTTGATGGTGCCCGCACAAATCCTACCGGCGTGCCGGGATCCCGCTCGAACATTCCCGGTGCTGAAGACAACAATGGTCAGGTCGGATTTAAGCAGGATGTCAGAAAAGATCTTAAAACCGTAAATTACGAAGTGCCGAAAACCATTAAAAATATTAAAGAAGCCGCCGGCGCTGTTGAAAAAATCAGTGTTGCAGTTTTGATTGACAGTGTTCCGACCGTAACGACCAAGGCCGACGGCACCACAGAAACCACCTGGGCTTCGCGCACACCTGAAGAGATCGCCAAATATGAATCGTTAGTTAAAAATGCCGTTGGCTTCGTTGGCGCACGGGGTGACAGCATCAAAATAGAATCGATTCAGTTCCAGCCTGAAGACTTTACCGAAAGCGAAAAAATTCTTACAAATATTGAAAAGAAAAAGCTGATACAGTCGCTATTTAAATGGGGCCTGCTGGGCTTCTCGCTGATGCTGTTCTTCTTTATGGTTATCCGGCCGTTCATGCAATGGATCACCGATTCGTTTACGGATTCTGTAGAGGAAATGCTGCCACGTACGATTGAAGAGCTTGAAGAGCTGCATTCTGTAGATAACTCGTTGCCAGGTCTTTCTAACGTTATGCCGATTCTGCAGGAATCTGACGACCCTGAAAAAGCAGAGAGCGAATTACTGAGAGACCGCATCGTAACATTGATG
>JANOJH010000780.1:0-3434 GCA_031408135.1 Bdellovibrio sp.
GTTGATGGCGAGTTATACCGGCTTCAACATCGCCAACGTCGGCGGCAGCAGCGCCGTGTGGCGTATTTATGAGGGTAACACCACACCGTGGCTTATTTCTTGGCTAAGACCTCTTACTCTAACGGCTAACAACGACAACAGGACTTATAGCGGCGCGCCTTATTCGGGTGGCAACGGGGTCACATCTTCTGTTGCCAACCCAAATCCAGCACTGTCAGGTGTGCTTGGTGCTTACGGCGGCACTTCTCAGTTGGCTGTAAACCCCGGAACTTACAGCATTAGCGCGTCTGGCCTTTATTCCGTACAACAGGGCTATGATATTAGCTATGCACCCGGCACGCTGACCATCACTACCCTCATTACCGATGTTATTCCGGAAGTTCCTCTGGTTCCTTATCCTCCTTCAATAATTGAAACTCCGTGGGATACTCCAACGGATGGCCCGCCACTCACTATTACGAATGACGGCATCGATTTACCGCCGAATTTGAATCCACCTTTGGTACCGCCGCCCGTGACCGCCAAACCGGAGCCGCCAGCAGCAGCACCCACTACGCCGCCACCGACGGAAGCAGATCGTTTAGCTCTCTCAAAGAAAAAACAATTAAAAGAAGGCGCTAATATTCTTTTCGATACCGACAAATCTGAGCCCAAAAATATTCCCTTCCTGAATGAAATGGCCGACATCGCCATTAACGGAAATATGAAAATTACGATTTTTGCCCATACCGATATTGTTGGATCGGCAGAATACAACCGTAAATTATCGATGCGTCGTGCAGTACGGGTTAAAGCGCTTTTAGTGGAGCGCGGCGTGGCTGCAAATCGTATTCAAATTATCGGTGAAGGTCGCGAATCTCCGGCCGCAGATAACAGAACGATCGAGGGGCGCTCTCTCAACCGTCGAGCGGTCATCAAGGGAATAGAAAATGAGAACAAAGATGAAAATTAAAATGCCCGCGCACAAACAACAGGTATTGGCTCTGTTTTTAGTTATCATCTTCAGCTTAGGAACACAGGCGCAGTCGCCGCCCGATGCGGGTCAAACGAGTCGCGAATTACAAAAGCAACCCGAGTTGAACAATCAGCCGAAGGCAACCAAGCCAACAAAGCCCTTGCATATTGAAAATGCCGATCCCCGCAAACAAACGACGCATGATGTTCGCTTCACCGTAAAGGTAATTCATGTTACCGGGAGCAGCGCTTATACAGCCGAAACGCTCGAAGCTCTCGTCGCTGATCTTATTGGTCGAGAAGTTAACATGGCCGAACTCGAAGCCGGAACAGAGCGTATCACCGCCTTCTACCGCGCAAATTTCTTTGTGGTCGCGCGCGCCTATTTACCCCCACAGAAAATAGACGGTGGAGTGATTGTTATTAAGGTTTTAGAAGGACGCATCGAAGAATTGCGCATAAATAATCAATCGCGCGTAGGTGATTCACTTATCAATGATTATTTGAGCAGTCTCAAAAACGACAAAGCTTTGCAAAGTAAACCGATAGACCGCAGCCTACTATTGTTAAACGATATGCCCGGTGTGGGTGTTGCGCGAGGATCTTTGCAACCGGGAGCCAGCGTCGGCACCTCTGACTTAATTGTTGAACTGACGCCTTCTGCGCCCTACTCCGGTAAAGTTGAGTTAGATAATTACGGCAATCGTTACACCGGTGAAAACCGTTTGGGCGCAGCACTCGCAATCAACAGCCCTTATACTTTGGGCGATCAAATCAGCTTAAGAGCGCTCATCAGCGATCAGAACCTCACTTATGCGCGCCTGGCTTATCAGCTCCCTGTCGGCAGCAGCGGTTTACGCGCAGGCGCTGCCTATTCCGATACCCGTTATAAACTTGGTAAAGAATTCGCCGCATTGGAAGCCAGCGGAACGGCCAACAGTGGTAGCCTGTTTGCAACTTACCCAATCATTCGCAGCCAGGTCGGTAACCTCACGGGCACATTGAGTGTCGAAAATAAAAACCTCAACGACCGGATGGCTGCGTTCAATACGTCAACCGACAAAAACATTGCACACATCAACCTTGGCTTGGCAGGCAATCTTCAGGATACGCTAAATGCCGCGGCTGTCAGTTCATTCGAACTCTCACTGGTATCAGGTCGCCTGAGTATGGATGCAACCTCTCTGGATTTAGACAATGCTTCGACCAAAAGTAATGGCCCATTCACCCGACTGGCTTACGACATCAACCGGCAACAACGCCTGACCGATACCTACACCTTAGCATTTGCCGTCTCCGGCCAGCTCGCCGACAAAAATCTAAACTCATCCGAAAAATTTTCTCTAGGCGGAGTCTCCGGGGTGCGCGCGTACCCGCAAGGTGAAGGCGTTGGCGACCAAGGCCTTTTAGTAAATCTGGAACTGCTCCACTCCTTCAAAAATAATATCCAGGGCTTAGTGTTCTATGATTACGGCTCAGTCGAAATTAATCGCAATCCATTCACAGTGAGTGAAAATACCCGAAGCCTTTCAGGCTTCGGCGTGGGTATGAATGCCGGTTTTGCAGGCCTGCAACTGAAGACCCATCTGGCATGGCGTACTGCTGGCGGAGTGCCGACCTCAGAACCGGTGCTGGCTGATCGCAATCCAAGGTTGTGGGTGCAGGTTGGCAAACAGTTTTGAACGGAATGACTCAGAATTCAAGTGGTCGGAAAACTCAGGTAAGATCAATTGAACAATACTCATCTTTTGGAGTTCGAAGTTTTATCAACCCTAAATGTTTAAAATGTCTTGGGTTTTGGATACACTCATTAAAAGCACATTGCCCACCAACTCAGCTTCATTTGCCAAAGTTACGTCAATTTTACGCTCGCCAATTTTTTTCTTGAGCTCAACTATAAAATCCAGATACTTAAAGTGCTGGTTACTAAGTAGCTCTGGAGCATAGGTTTTTAAATCTGTTAAAAATAAAATCAACTTATCTTCGCGGTAATCATGCGAATACTCGTCCAGAACACACCGTGCCGACGGTCAACTTCGGGTTTAAATACCCTCGAACTGGTTTTCGTGGATTCGGAATACAGTACTTTTGGAAATGGATGGGGTGGCTGAGCTTGGGCCGCCGCAGCAAATGGATGAAATTGATGTCGGTGCCTGGCAATTGGTGAGGCTCTGACTGGAACAGTTGTCTTTTTTAAAACTGCTCCGGAAATACAATTCACAAACGGCGATGTATTCAATGCTGACTTACGTTGCGGCCTCACGAAGCGTCGATCATCTCCTATCCTCCAGGACAATAGTTAAATCAATTTTAAAGAAGAGTGGAGAGCGCCCGCAGGGCATCAGTACTTGTGAAAATGCCCCAAGGTTCGTCACCTTTTGCACTTATCAAAGCGCTGCTGATGTGCTGCTCCAGCATGTGAGTTGCGACTTCTTTCAGGGATTGCTCCGGTGTTACGATATACGGTGAAAGCGACATAA
>JANOJH010000791.1:0-1316 GCA_031408135.1 Bdellovibrio sp.
CATACAACACCGAACCACTTCCACGTGTGGCTTCAATCCGTTCGATAAGCCCCGGATCAATGGTTGACAAATATTGATTGGGACCATAGCGATAGGTAGCATTATTCAACCGAATTCCATCCACCAGCAACAATACTTGATTGCCAACAAGCCCACGGATAATGGGAGATCCTCCACCGTGATTTGTTTTTTGTATCCAGATTCCTGTTTCACTCACTAAAGCTTCGGGGGTGGAGCGAGGGGATCGCTGCTCTATTTGAAGAGAAGAAAGTGTTGTGACCGACTGACTTACATCAAACACCAATCGTTCATTTCGTTGCGCGGTAATGGTCACACCATTATTTAATAAAATAACAGAGGGTGTTAAAACAATTTGTAATTCCTGATTGTTGGTGCCAAGAGTTTGTTCACTAGTTGCATAACCAACAGCAGTGACCCGAATTTGAGTTGAACCATACTTAATTTGGTCTAACACAAACTTTCCTTCTTTATCGGTGATTGTACCAGCCGAGGAGTTTACGATTTGAATGTGAACATCTGCGATCGGCTCATTTGTATGTTTATCTGTAACCCTTCCATGAATTGATTGCGCATACGCCAAATTGCTTATCCCAACAAAAAAGCATATCAATAAAAATTTCATTGAACAAAATTTCTAATTTCTATTTGGATTAACCCGGTATTAATGCCGGAGTTATAATAATAATAGCGCAATGGGCTTTAGCCCTTAACTTAATGATATTGTCCCTCGGGGCGAAATATTAACCTTAGAGAATTTCACTTACACCCTTCCTTAATCTTCATCGCCTTCATGCTCTTCTGAGTGTTTAATAAAAGCGCTTCGCACAGGCGAAGGCATGATACTGTTTAAGCCTTTCACGGTTTTCCAAATCACCTCGTTAAACTCAAGATCAGGGGCAGCATCCATTACAGCCAGATTAAATTCAGCCGAACGTCTGGCAATAGCAGTGTTGGCGGTATTCATTTCTTTGATGTTATAGGTAGCTGGCTTTAATTTATAGGGTGTTGTGTCAGGTGTTGCCGTAAAACATTCCCACATGGGTGTAGCCGCTGCATCGTACTGACTCATCGGGGGCAATCCTAAAATCAATTCTATTGTTCGCAACATTGACGCTGTGGAATACATTCTGCTGATTACAGCATTTCGTTTTGCAAAGGGACTAATCACATAGGCGATCGAGCGGTGGGCATCCACATGGTCGGGTCCATTTTGTGCATCATCCTCTAATACAAAGACCGCAGATTCGTTCCAGATTTTGCTTTTACTTAAATGCTCAATAAAGGTTCCTAACGCG
>JANOJH010000861.1:0-1065 GCA_031408135.1 Bdellovibrio sp.
AAAAAGCCCAAGGTTCTTTAAGCTTTCTAAGAGACGTTTCAGATTATCAAAATTTACTTCCATCTAAATCTAATTATACCTGGCAAAGGTAATTGAAATTGGCGGGGTGTACGACACTTTTGTAAAGTGGATGCCCTTCGGCAAGGGATAGAAGTGGAAAGCCCGAAGCGTGTTGGCTTTGTGTGGTGGCCGGACTTGGAACGGAAAGCCCGGTGGCGTCTCGCCATGCCGCCAAAGAAACTTTTTGCAAAACTGTCGTACACCCAATTGGCGAGCCAAATCATCCTTTAGTGTCGATTTGCTATCTTTACAAATCTTTCAACTCAATTTTATGGTAGAAGAAATAACATCAAGCCGCGAAGCAATTTTGCTTGAAGATAAATATGGTGCGCACAATTATCACCCTCTTCCTGTTGTGTTGATCAAAGGTGAAGGTGTTTTTCTGTGGGATGTGGAAGGAAAAAAATATTTTGATTTTTTATCCGCCTACAGTGCAGTAAATCAAGGGCATTGCCATCCGCGCATCATCAATGCACTAATTGAACAAGCCAAAGAGCTCACCCTGACCTCGCGTGCTTTTTATAACGACAAGCTTGGTGTTGCCGAAAAGTACGTTTGCGAAACATTTGGCTACGATAAGGCTTTGTTTATGAACAGCGGAGCCGAAGCGAATGAGACGGCCATTAAACTTGCCCGCAAGTGGGGATACACAAAAAAAGGAATTCCAGATAACCAGGCAGTGATTATTGCGCTGAAGAAAAATTTTCACGGTCGCACTACTACCATTATTTCAGCTTCCACCGACCCATCGGCAACAAAAGGCTTTGGCCCATTGATGCCAGGATTTGAAATACTGGACTACGACAATATTGCAGTACTTGAAAAAGCATTGGCCAATCCAAATGTTTGTGCCTTATGGTTAGAACCTATACAAGGTGAAGCCGGGGTTTACGTGCCGCAACATGGGTATTTGAAAGCTGCTGAGCAATTGTGCCGCAAACACAATGTGTTGATGATGATGGATGAGATCCAAACAGGTATTGCCCGCACCGGAAAAATGCTGGC
>JANOJH010000863.1:0-6281 GCA_031408135.1 Bdellovibrio sp.
CCGCGTTTGATGGAAGTTATCGCGATATACTAGATGCAGCTGAAAAATTAAAATTAATTGAAAATTCAGATTTTTATATGAAGATGCGCGAAATACGTAACATTCATTCACATGATTACCGCGAAGATAAGTTGATTTTATTTTTAACAGATTTAAAAACCTATGCTCCAGAGCTACTTAAAATAAAAGTATGAGACTAACGGATTTAGAGAAAAAAAATATAATAGAAATTTTTAATACTTTTGCTGCTGCCGGCTCGAAAATATATTTATTTGGCAGCCGCCTTGATGATTTTAAAAAAGGTGGCGACATTGATTTGCTTATCGTATTTGTTAACAGTGAACTCAAGTCTAACTTTAAGTATCTGGATTTTATAGTTGAGCACAAGAAAAAAATTGGCGAGCGTAAAATTGACGTAACTTTGGCAAACGAAGCTGAGTTGGCGGGCAATGTGTTTTTAATGAGTGTAATGGATTCAGCGGTGGAGCTTGTGCCGTAGCATTCCCACAGAATCCACGAAAACCCCGCGTGGGTATTCAATCCCGAAGTTTACCGTCGGCACGGTGTCTCAAAAGAAAACAAAAGTCAAAAACTCGCGAACTCCGGAAGGCTGTTATTGATTTAAGAAAAAATCGGATTAGACTTAGTTAACCAGGGAACAAACGCAATGCGGTTATTTTCTCTCTTTCTATTTCTTCTTTTTTCTGACATAACTTTTGCCTGCCGCAAAGTAATTCATCACAAAAATTTTTCGTCCGAAGAAGCTTTTGAACAAGCAGCATTAATCTTGTCTGGATCAGTGGTGGAGCATCAGCGCGCAACAGGGACTGCAAATTTTAAACATACCTACCAATTTAAAATCGCCAAGGTTTGGAAGGGTAATTTTAAAGAAAACAACATCAATTTTTCGATGGAACACCATTCATGTGCCAAGTACCCTCAGGAATTTCCCATCACCAAAGAAGCAGCAGAAAGTTCTGGTCGGATCTTTCTATATTTCGCCCCAAAAAGTGAGGCCGATCCGTGGCAACCTCTACGAATTGTGGGCATTTATTCAAACCAAAGTAAAGATAGCGATGCGGAGTTGGTCTTTTTGAAAAAAGCCCGGTGAAAAAAACTTTATTGCTAATAGTTACTGCCATGCTGGCTGGATGCAGCCTGCAGCGATCCGATGCAGGTACTGAGTGTCCTAAAATCCAGGATCAAAAGACATGTGAGACCGCCCTACAACATTCCTGTATCTATAATGCGCCTAAGGGAAATTGCGAACCCCGCCGAACCTGCATTTTGGGCTGGTGCATTTTCTTTAAAAGCTTTGGATGACCGACCCGACACATGATCGGCACTTATACCTAGACCAGGTCGGCGCCGAACCGGAAACTTTGGTACTGTTTCAGATCGACGCTACCTCCTGCAGGAAAAATCATTACCTGATTTACATGACTTTATTTGAAGTCGTAGTGCGATTTTTAGATTTATCAGTTCGGTCCTGGCTGCGCTCGCCCATTGAGGTGTCGTCAGTGCCAAATGTTTTTTCTGACTGAGATTGTAATCGAATCTCGTTTCGAACATCGCTTACACCAGAAACCGATTCTGCGCAGTCTTCTGCTAGGCGCTTCATGCGGCGTTCGCTGACAGTTCCGCTTAAAATGACTTCAGCATCTTTTACGCTGACTTCAATTTCGCTCGCGTCAACTGAATTGTCGCGGTAGAGAGCTTCGCAAACTTCTTCACGAATTTTCTCATCTGAGCGTTTAAAGCCCTTTGGACCTATACCGAAAAAATTTTTTGTTGATTGCCACAGACTTTCATTGCTGTTTGATTTTGGTGACCAACTTTGTGACGAATTTCGGGAGTAGGTTCCTTGTCGATCGGGGCTGACAAAATCGGATTGACCGAAGTAGTCATTGCGAAAGTTTGAATTATTCTCACGATCCGTTTGGATTTGTCCGTCATCTAAGCCGTTGCCGTAATTCGAACTGCCTCGATTGTCGAAGGAGTCTTGATAAGACCCATAGCCTGAATGATCTCCTCGATATGAGTGATCGTAATTTTGAGAATTACGTTGGTTCGAGGAACTGCGATTATCACTTTCTTGGTTGTACCTTTTATTTTTCATAAAATTTCTCCTTAAATTTGTGGTGGATGTTGTTTGCTGAACTTTCAGCATTGCAATATTTTAGCCATGGCACACGCAATGCACTTTCTCGCTATATAATTTAGACTGATGCTCAGGGAGTGCGGGAACTTTTAAGTTGCTAAATGATGGACCAGTTTTGAGGACATTTAGGACTTGAACTTTAACGAGGGGGAACGAATGAACAAAAGCGAAAACTGTGGAAACGAATGCGACAAGGCTTTCGAAGTGCTTATTGACTCTACTTTTCGAGTGTTGAAATAATGAGTTCGCTTAAACGAACTCTTGGGCTTCCGATGCTTTGTTTCTATGGCACCGGGGTGATTGTCGGCGCAGGAATTTATTCGATTATTGGAAAGGCCGCGGCTCAAACAGGTGAAACACTTTGGCTGGGTTTTTTATTAGCTGGAGTTTCTGCACTTCTAACCGCGCTTTCTTACGCCGAACTTTCTACGATGTTTCCGAAAGCCGGGGCAGAGTTCGTTTACTTAAGAGAAGCTTTCAAAAATCAAAAGTGGATTGGCGCAACTGCAGGAGTTGCGATGGCGTTTTCTGGAGCGGCAACTGCCGCAACCGTAGCCCTCGCTTTTTCGGGTTATTTAAATCAATTTTTTGAATCACCTCAGAATTTAGTAGCTCTCGCAGTGCTTCTCGTATTTACGGGCATTGCTATGATCGGAATTCGGGCTTCGAGTTGGGTAACTGTTATCTCGACGCTTATTGAAGTCGGTGGATTGGTTTTTATTATTTATCTTGGGATGACCTCTGAGAAATTCGGAAAGGCCCTGGCAGTTACACCTCATTTAGGGACTCTTTCCGGCAGTGCGCTCATCATTTTCTCTTTTTTTGGATTTGAAAGTATCGTCAATTTAGCCGAAGAAGTAAAAGAGCCCGAGCGTAATTTACCCCGTGGCATTTTAATCAGTGTCATCCTAGCAATCATTTTGTACGTTTTCGTGAGCATTAGTGCGCTTGCTTTAATGAGCCCAGAGAAGCTTGCCGAAACTGATGCGCCCCTCATGTCAGTTGCAAGAGTCATTTCAGAAAAGTACGCCCGAATTCTGGGTGCCGTTGCTTTATTCTCGACTGCCAACACGGCTCTGATTTCACTGATTGGTGCAAGCCGAATTGTTTATGGTATGGGGGAAGCAAAAGCTCTACCTCAGGCCGCAGCCAGAATTTTGCCAAAACGAAAAACTCCTTGGATCGCCTCACTGGTTGTTTTAACTGCTGCCGCACTTTTACTTCCGCTTGGAAAAATAGAAACAGTGGCAAGTGTTTCTTCATTCGCGACACTGATCGCTTTTTTTTCGGTGAATATTGCATTAATTGTTCTACGTTATTCGCAAAGCTCTAAAAAGAGGGCCTTCCGGGTTCCGTTAAGCATTGGCAAGTTTCCCATTTTGCCACTTTTTGGTGCCCTTATCTCACTGGTGCTTTTGACTCAATATGATTCAAAAGTTTATCTCATTGGTGTAACGCTAATTTTAATTTCTTCGTTAGGATTTATGTGGGCAGCCAAAAAACGAAATTTCTTTAAATGGAATTAATTGTAAAAGAATCTTCTTAACGGAAAAGTGCGTAATTTATTTCAATTTTGCCATCGCGATTTTTTAGCAAAGCCAAAGCCAGCTGACCGGTAAGTTCGTAGAATTAATGAAGTCTTTGCATTGATAACATGCTGCCGGCAGCGACAAATTTGGGATTCAGACTCTACGAAAACTAGTTCGAGGGTCTTCGATCCCGAAGTTGACCGTCGGCACGGTGTGTTCAGACTAAAAAGCTGTAGCGAATATTTCTAAGAAATGTACGGCGTACCTAATCCTTGAAGTTGCTGTTCCACAGTACCAGCCAATCTTTCTACTGAGCCGCAATTCTATTCACCGGCAGGACGAAATCAATGCATCCGGCGGCCACAGCATGGTTGGGCATATGCCGTTGTTGGGTTGCAGGTAAGCGCACCACATGTGACGGCACCGTCGTCGATACAGGTTGCCGCTGCCATTGCAGGTGTCTGCAGCATTCGATGTGTTTCCTGAGCAAGATGCCGCAACACAGACAGTGCCCGAGGCATAGAGTGCACAGCTTCGGTTGTCGCTGCACTGGCCCGTTCGTTGGCATGTTGAAGCTGCCATTGTTGCACATTCATTATCGAGAATTGTGTTGATGGCGATTGGGTCACAACGACCGCATCTGCCGGCCTATCGGTAGCGCAGACATTTTCCAGCGGGATGGTAATTGGTGTTGTGTCTGTTACGTTTACCGCGACATTTTTATTTGGTACCGCTGCGCTGGTTAACTGAAGCGAGATTGTTTCGTTGGTGGTGTCGGCGTCGGCTACACCACCAACGACTGCATATTGTAACTTAACGCCGAGGCTGGCATTTGCATTTTAATATCTACAATCGGAGTGGAACTGCTTTGTGCACAATTAAGGTACCTGGTTCCCTTTGCATATACATGCGACAAATCCACCTAATCAACTGATGGATTTAAGCTGTAAAAACAGGCACTTAATTCCTTTTATTGACTAAGTAACCTACTCAATTCTAATAGTTAAGTGAATTAAACAACTCTATGGAGGCTCTATGAAATCACTATTTTTCGCAATCGCTCTTAACTTATCATTAACACTCGCTCTGACTGCTTGCTCTTCGGATGCAAAGAAAACCGAGACGCCTAAAGCTACTGAAGAAAAAGTTGTGGCTACTGCACCAAAGGCAGCTGTTACTAAGTCGAACCCTGTGGCAAAAAAAGCGGATAAATCTACAGCGCCTGCAGCAAATGCTTCGACTTCTGCAAACGCGACGACCTGCACCAGCGGTGCCGATACTCGTAGTCTTGCAATAAGCACTTTAGGCAACGGTTGTGAACTTATGTACACTAAAAATAGTGAGGCTAAGTCAATTGCAACGGCAGTAAATGAATCGGCGTATTGTGCCGGAGTCAGTGAAAAAGTAGTGAAAAATTTAACTGCAGCAGGATTTAGCTGTAAATAATTTCAGTCAATTTAACTAAAATATTTTAGCACCACTTTTCACGCCTTAGTTATGGCACTGGGCTTGCTTTTCACGCCGTAACCAACAAAATCGGGGTGATTATTAAACTAGTTTTAGCAAATGTGTTTGTTATTCTGGCAACTTCTTCTGTTTTTGCTCAGGCCGCAAGCCCAAAAGATTTTGAGAAGCTCAATAAGATGTACGATGGTGCATTAACACCAAAGAATCTGGATCAGGTTCTTGTTGAGAGGAAAAATGTACGCCGTACCTAATCCCCCGATGATCGGCCCTCAGGACAGCGTTAAACATTTTACGACCCACAAAACCGATCTCATGAGTGAAATTCTTTACGACACTCTTTCCGTGAATACGGAAAAGTTCGGCACCTTGCTTAAGCTGGGTGCGATCTATGTTAATAATGAACGCCAAATCAAAGATCAATTTGTGCCTTCGAATAGTTCTTTTCGCGTGCATACAAAGCCGCGAAGATTTAATTGTGACCTCCCGTGGAGCAAGTTTATTGTTTTTGAGAATGATTTTTTTCTGGTGTTGAATAAGCCTTCAGGAATACCGAGCCATCCATCCGCTGATAATGTCATCGAAAATTCTCTTACTCAGACGAGTCTTGCCCGGAAGGTTCCACTTTTTGTAACTCATCGCCTTGATAGTTTAACCTCGGGACTTATTGTCTATGGGAAGAAACAATCGTTTGTGAGAAGTTTTAATATTCAGTTGCAAAAGCGCAGTATCAGAAAAAAATACGTAGCCTTAGTGGAGAGCACGCAGATATTTCCGAAAAAATTAACTCACTACATGGACCCGGCGGCAGGCACGCCGAAAAAATTATCCGACGTTGATAATGAGGGTTGGCCGGTCTGTGAGCTTGAAATTCTAGCGCAAAAGAAAGTAGCACCGAATGCAAGTTGGGTTAAAATAAATCTCTTAACGGGAAGAACTCATCAGATCAGATCCCAGCTGGCCCATCTTGAGGCCCCTATAATCGGAGATACACTTTATGGTGCGAGCTTACCCTTTCAAAAAAATGCAATAGCGCTGAGATCCTGCGAAATTGAATTCAACTGTAACGATGAACGAATGAAATTCAACTTAACCGAAGAGTTTTGCGTACGCCGTACCTAATCCCC
>JANOJH010000877.1:0-6253 GCA_031408135.1 Bdellovibrio sp.
GGAGTTATTGAAACCGAATGATATTCAGATTAGCTTACCTTAATCTTTTCAGAAACAAACGTCGATCAATGTCGACGGGTTTGGCCATCTGTATTGGTTTTGTGGGGCTAAATTTATTAGGTGCCTATATTTTCAGAGTTAAAAAAGCGCTCGACACAACTTCAGTGTATTCGGCGCTGCATGGCCATGTAAAACTTTTTAAAGAAGATTCGCTGGTGCAGTTTTCACTGAAGCCGAAAAAATTTATTATCGAACCTGAAGAATTGAATCAGCTTAATCAGATTTTTTCAGCAATGGGTGCCGAAATCGAATATGTCGGCAAAAACATTAATGGATCCGGTTTACTTTCTAACGGCAAGATTTCGCATCCGGTTTTGTTTTTGAGTTTTGAGCCTGAAGTCTACGCCCGCTCGCTGACCCAACCCGATATCTCCAACTGGGCCCGTGACTGGGTTCTGCCATCGCAGATAAAAAACGTGGAGATTTTCAGAAGTAATAGTGAAGTGTTGTCGGTTACTCCGAAAATCGCCGACATTATTGCGATGAACTATCCACTCAGCCAGAATGAATCGTTGCAGTTGGCTGGAAGAACTTTTGACGGGGATTTAAATGCGGTTAACCTTGACCCCGGCGCTGAACACACAACAGGCCTTGAGTTTTTAGAAGATACGCTTATCTTAGTTCCATTTGCCAAGGTTCAGGAGTTGTTCGGAACAAAAGGTGCTGAATCAATTTCAATCTATCTTAGACCGGGCGCGGCCCTGAGCGGCTTTAAAAAGCGGCTCGACCAAGCACTTAGTCAATTACCTTTTAAAGTCGAGAGTTTTTTTTATTATGATGCGAAAATCAATTCCGTTTACCTTGGAACTATCGGATTTCTGATGGTCATGGGAACTTTTTTTGTTTTTCTGATCGGAACCGCTGTCAGTCTTACAATTGTGAATTCCCTAACGATGGGAATAATTGAGAGAACCCGCGAAATTGGCACGCTTTACGCTGTTGGGTTTAAAAAACGCGATGTCGGAAAAATGTTCGTCATTGAAAATTTGTTGTTATGTTTGTTCGCGGTTATTGTTGGCGTTGTGCTGTCGTTTTTGATTTCGGCTTTCGTCAATAGCCTGAACATCAGATTTACACCACCATCGGTTACCGGAAAAATTCAGTTCCGGCTGGTTTGGAATTTCACTATTGCACTTTCCGTTGCCCTTTTTACCTTGATGTTAACTTTAATTTCTTCTGTCATTGTGATGAAAAATAAAAGCAAAGTGAAATTGATTGATTTACTAAATGATTCAGGAGCTTAGATGAAAATTTTTACGTTGGTTTTTTTAATGTTGGCAAATTCTGTTTTGGCTGCGGATTCGGATCTGGCCACTTCATTATTGCAGGCTTCTGATCGCGGGCGGGGTGGTCTGCAAGAGGGGCTGGAATGGGTTGCCAATATTGAAACCACCGAAAACGGCGATACCTCCAATCGTGAGTACCTGATAAAGGCCAAGGGGCACGACGCTTTTGTTGAAGCCTTGAAGCCTGCAAAAAACAAGGGTGAGATTTACCTTTTTAACGACCGGCAGATGTGGTTTTTTAAGCCTTCCCTGAAAAAACCACTGGGAATTTCGAGTCGGCAGAAGTTGACCGGCCAAGCAGCCTACGGCGACATTGCTTCAACGCACTATGCCCGCGACTATTCGCCAACTCTGGAAAAGTCTGAAGACATTGGCGGAGTAAAACATCACGTTTTATTTCTCAAAGCTAAGGCTAAGAATCTGACTTATGATCAGATTCGGTACTGGATCAGCGACAGAACTAAACTTGCAACACGGGCCGAATTTCTGACCTTGCAGGGAAAACCATTTAAAATCGGCACACTCGAATACAACAACACGCTGAATGTTAGCGGAAAAAATATTGCTTTTGTTAGTCAACTGACGATCACAGACGCGAAATTTGAACAGAATAAAAGTGTTTTAAAATACTCGAAGCCAAAAGTTGCAGATCATAACGATGCGATTTTCAATAAAAACAATATGACGAGATAGAAAATGATATTTTGGAGAATCGCCTACAGAAATGTTAAGAAGAATTGGAGACACTCACTCTCTGCGCTTCTTTCGTTGTCGGCGTCTTTTGTTTCGCTGGTGCTCTTTGACGGCTATATTGATGACCTGAAGCTGATGTATGAGGATTCGTTCAGGCACAGGTCGATGTTGGGCGATCTGATAATTGAACGTCCTGAAATTCACAGCAAAGCCGGATTGGCTGAACCCTGGCTTTTCTCGCTGAACGAGGCCGATCAGGCGGCCATTGCAAGTTTTCTTAAGGAAAAACAATCGTTTGTGAGAAATCGTGTCAGGTTTCTTAATTTTCAGGGAATGATTACAAATGGAAACCAGTCAGCTATTTTGATGGGCCGCGGATTTGACGTGACCGAAGGGGAATCAGTCAGAGGAAAGAACTGGTCGTGGAACGCAACTCTGGGAATACCGTTGCACAAATCCACGATTGAGCAGTCTGGGCTGCTTGGGCAGGGCCTTGCCCGTAAACTGGGATGCAGCTGGGATTATAATCATAAAATTTATTCTTTTTCGGGCGGCTACGAAGCAAAAGAACGACCATTTGAATGCCCGGTGTCTGAAATGCAAATTTCGGTCATGACTCCTGACGGTCAATTAAATGCGATTGATACAAACATCGCCGGAATGATGGATGCCGGCTATCGGGATATCGATGATCGGTATTTTGTAACGTCGCTTGAAACGGCTCAGTTACTATTGAATACCAAAAATGTAACAATGATGTCGGTCGAACTGAATAACTCCGGTGATAAAAATAATTTTATCGGACAGTTTAACAAAAAATTCGAAAAGACAATTCCCGGTCTGAAAATTATGACTTGGCTTGAGCATCCTGTCGGCCAGACTTACATTAAGACCCTTGAGTTGATGTCGATTTTCAGAAACTTTGTTGTCGTCGTTATTTTAATAATTTCTACGTTATCGGTAGTGAATACGCTCATTAAAATTATCAAAGAGCGAAGCCGGGAAATCGGCACCTTGCGAAGTATTGGATTCAAGGCAAAGCAGGTTGTCCGATTATTCGTTTACGAGACGTTTCTTTTGTCGGTTCTTGGTACTTTTCTTGGGATGGTGGCGTCGCTCGTATTGACCTTTTTTCTGAATTCTATTCATATCCGCTATAAAGCCGGGTTACTGTCGGAGCCCGTATTGTTTAAAATCAATTTTACATTCACAGGATATTTTAATGCTTTCGCAATTCTGGTTGTTGTCAGTTTTCTGGCCTGTCTCTATTCGATTCGCCATGAGCTTACCAAGAAAATAATCGAAAATTTGAATCATGTATAACCTGATATTTTTATTTTTTTTTAATCTTTGCTTTGCGGACACTCGATATTCTTTTGAATCATTTCTGTATGTGCAAAAAAATCAGGTTGCCGATTCGATAATAAACCCGGGAAATCAGGTTTTGCGGGTTCCGGCCAGCGAGTACCACCTTGACTTAAGAGCCGAGGGGAAACTCCGTACAGATGAAATGCAATTCGTTTTGCGGCCAAGGTTTCTCGGTTATCAGAATAATATTGAATTTAATAATCAGACAGAAGTTGAAGCCAAGGGTCAACTCGATCTAACGGATGCCTTCTATGAGCATTTCTGGACGCCGAAAGTTTTTACGACTATAGGGCTGCAGGTTTATCAGTGGGGGCCGGCGGAATTCATAAATGCTTCAAATCCGCTGTATCACTTTAGTCCCCGGCAGAAAAGCGCGGTCTATAAAGAAAAGGGGCAGATTCTGCTCAGACTGAATTTTTCGCCGAGTAAAGAAAGCAATTTCATTTTTATCGTTCAGCCGGTTTCAAATAATGAGTCCGAATGGATCGCGGAAGATACTTTTACTCCAAAGGCGCTGCTGAAGTGGGAAAAAACCGGAAGAAAGCCGACAAACTATTTTGGACTTGTGGCAGGCTCTGAAGAGAAATCCAATTTATTTGTTGGCGAATATTTCAACTACAGCATTATTGAAGGCTTCTCCTTATACGGTGACCTGAAGCACGCCCAGAGCCGCATCAATTATATTCCGGAAGTGAATGGGGCACTTGTTAATCTGATTCCTGAATCACACTCCGGCGATCAATTGCCGACGCTTGCAGTAATTGGTGCCCGATGGGAAGATTCTTATGATGTCAGGCTGGAGTACATTTACAATGGTATGGGGCTTTCAGCCAGTGATCTCAGTCTTGCAGTTGCTTCGGTTTCTAATTTTGCGAATCCGTCCTACCCGCAGAATTTAGCGCGTTTTCTGCGGCCGGGGCTTGAATTACTGGGGCAAAATTATCTTTATGCATCGTACAGAGTCAGCGATCCGTTCAGATTTAAAGATTTGAATCTCTATTTTCGGTATATCAGGTCTATGCAGGATGAATCTTCGCAGATGCAGTTCGAGTTTGACCGAGCACTATGGGAGTCTTTTCTGCTTTTTTCAAATGTGAGTTATTCGAACGGGAATTTAGACGGTGAATTTAGATTGCTGAATGACTGGCAGGCCTTGATCGGTCTTAAATGGGGAATCTGAGAAAGCAACTCAGGGCAGCATTAATTTTAATGAAATTGAATAATATTTAAAGTCTTTTAAGCTCTATAAAAAGGAGTTTTAATGAAATTATTTTATATGTTTATATGTTTATTTTTGGCAGCACAGGTCAATGCGGCTCAGATTGAGTTGAAAGTTAATGCTGACTCTGCCGTGCAGAGCCAAGGTCGCTATTCGCACAACTTCGGAACTGTCTGGGTGAATTCGCGCGTAATGGCCAGCTATACTCTGCGAAACACCGGTACAACGCCGCTGACATTTAGTCGTGCCTACATTTATGGCGCGGATTTTTCAGCAAATCATGCTTGTGAGCGCGGAATTATGCCAAATGAAATCTGCAATTTTTCAATTTACTACTGGCCGGTTTTTGAAGGAATGTCTTCAGGCCGTTTTGTTTTGAGCTTCATTGAAGAAGATATCGTATTTGACCTTTGGGGCCAGGCCCACCGATGAATGAAAGTTTCTAAATTACTGGAACAGCATTTTTCTGAAGGTAGTGAGCTTGGGCTTAGCCGTAACTTCGGAGATGCCTATCTTTGTAATAATAATAAAATTTTCAGAAATATCAGAAGAGAAGCGCTGCAGCTGGGCTACAGCTTCAGCCTTGAAAGAAATGATAATTACCTTGCGTTACCCCTGAGCCAGTTAGCAACTGTTTTGTCCACAAAAAAAATCCCTTACGTTGATAATGTTAGTGTGCTCGAAAGTATTGAGTCACAAATTCCGAACCTGGCAAATTGGGCCGATATTCGCGATTCTTTCCGGAAAAATTTTGTTTTTCATGAATCTTGCCATGCGGTTGCACGTCAATATGCGGTTAGTGAAAATTCCATCTTGGATATGTTGATCGAAGAGTCTTTTGCGAATACTTGCGAACTTCTGGCCGTCGTTGAAGCTGAACAGAATGCCCATAAAATTTTCTTCGAATGGAATTCGTACTCGGCATTGCATGAGACCAGAACTAATCTGAAAAACGCGACAGAGGAATTCGGCCCCGCACTGTTTTTTAAATTTATTTTCTTTGGGTATTTACATTCAAATTATCTTCGGAACAGTCTGGATGAAAATCAATTTGCGAGAGTTTTAAATATCGTTTCCAAAAGTGAAATTTCTCCGAAGCAATTAAAGACCGTTAAGGCATTGCTTAAGATCTGCTTTACTCTAGATACGGGGTTCAAAGAAGTGACGACCGGTTTTTACATGAAGCTTCGCGGCGTTGAGGCCGGCAACAGCCAGCTTGCAAAACAGGATTTTCTGGTTAATTTTGAAAAAAATTATGGCTACAAGGGATACCTTGAGCGGCTAATTCAGGTTGTGACAGCCGGTTAGGCATGACATAGTTTATTTATGACAACATTTATCAATTTACTGATTGGCCTGACGGCACTTTTACACTTTTACTTTCTTTGCCTAGAAATGTTTTTTTGGACCAAGCCACTGGGGTTGAAAACATTTGGCATGAATGCGCAAAAAGCCGCAGCTACTTCAGTACTAGCAGCCAATCAGGGGCTGTATAATGGTTTTCTGGCCGCCGGGCTGACTTGGAGCATTTTCAATCCCGACCCCGGGTTTGCTAAACAGTTGGCGGTGTTTTTCCTGGGTTGTGTAGTTGTAGCTGCGGCGTATGGTGCATACTCGGTAAATCGAA
>JANOJH010000880.1:0-1364 GCA_031408135.1 Bdellovibrio sp.
GAGCCTGCCGGCTATGATCCGGCAGGCAGGCTCAATCCTTCTCCAACCCGATAGCTATCGGGAGGAGAAGGTCAAACGGAGTTTTTAGAGATGCCCTAAGGTAATCCCGCTATGAAATTGATACCTCTGTTTTTACTCATGATAGCACAATCTGTTTCATTCAAGGAAGCACAACTCAAGAATTCGCGGGTAAAATCTGCGTATCAAGAAAAAGAGATGACCATAAAGACACTTTTTAAAGAAAAGCAATTGAACTACACTGGCTTTCAACTTTTTTTGAGAGCCTTTAAGAAAGAACAAAACCTTGAAGTTTGGATCAAAGAAAAAGGAAAAGAGGAGTTTACACTGTTACATACGTATGCTTTTTGTTCAACCTCTGGAACACTTGGGCCCAAACGCAAAGAAGGTGACCTGCAAATTCCGGAAGGCGTTTATTACATCAATCACTTTAACCCATTCAGTAATTTTCACTTATCGCTGGGCGTTAACTATCCCAATGCCTCAGATAAGATTCTTAGCGATAAGCAACATCCTGGAGGAAGCATTTATATTCATGGCAACTGTGTTACGATAGGCTGCATTCCACTAACAGACAATAAGATCAAAGAACTTTATGTGCTAGCCGTAGAGGCTAGAAATAATGGACAGGAAAAAATTCCTCTCCATATTTTTCCCGATCGGTTGGATGTAGGTTCTCTCGAAAAATTGGTACAGGATTATTCAGCAAACGAAAAAGTCGCTAACTTTTGGAACAACCTTCAGCCTATCTATTTGGATTTCAAGGCGACTAAGAAATTGAGAGCGGTAAAAGTTAATGAGATTGGAGAGTATAAAATGTGATAGTGAAGAAGCCTCCAAAGATATTCTTACAGATTCTTACCATCTAAAGATTACTATAGCAGCAAAGACTGCCTATAAAAGCTTCTGTTAAGCATTTTTTTGTCTTAAAAACGCCTTTGGGAATCGATAATTCCGAATTTTACCATAACTAGCGATGTGTCCATTACACTAGACGGATTGTTAAAAAAATGAAAAGGAATTTAATTACAGTTGTAGCCTTGTTGCTCACATTTGGGCAGCAGGCTTTTTCACAGGCCAAAGAGTTTGAAACGGAAGAACAGACTTGGTTGGCCTATTTCAATCAAACGCGATTCACCAATAAATCAGGGATGTGGGTTGACCTGCATTTGCGATTCACGGGAAACTATGTGCACCATGTAGGACAGACAATTGCAAGAGCAGGTTACATGTACTATCTGTCCGATCAGGTAAAGTTAACAGCAGCCTACGCTTACGCCACAAGGTATTCAACTACTGGTGGTCCTGATGTTCCCGAGCATCGCCCGTGGCAACAAATACAATGG
>JANOJH010000882.1:0-1451 GCA_031408135.1 Bdellovibrio sp.
TGGATGGCTTTTTCATGAGCCTGGACTATATGCAGAATCATGGGTATTTCAAACGCCTTAGCCAGTTGGAGCTGATTTTCAAAAAATTCGATCTGCAGGCCTTCGGATTCTTTCATAATATGCGGGCGGAAATCCAAACCGGTTTCGCCCAAAGCCATAGCCTGAGGCAGCAACAGCGTTAACTGATCAAGCGCGGTTTCGCAGTCTTCAGGGCTGTGATCACTGACGAAATAAGGATGCAGACCGAAACCCAGCCCGAAGTTGGCCGGATACTGCTTTTTAAGTTCGAGTTGCCGGACCCAGTCGTCAGGACCAATTCCGCCCTGAAGAAAAAAATCGATATTTTTGGCTAAACAGGCATTTAGTTTCTGCTTAACCATTTCTGGATTTTGCGAAAAACGCGGATCGGCCCAATGCGAATGTGCATCTACATATTTCATGACTATGGTCGAGCCTACTTCTAGACTCGTCAGTTATCAAACTTATTCCGATATAAGACATAGAAAAGCTATTCTTTTGAAGGAGTAATTTCATGAAGAGTGATAATTTTCAAATGGTAATCGAGATTAAAACCCATTCCGGTGCAGTGTTGAAACCACATGAAATCCACTTCTGGGACCCCACCGGCAAAAACAATCCAAAGCATCTGCAGGATTTGCATCCGAATTCGCCGTTCAAATTTTTCACAGATGCGATCCTCGGCCTTTGTTATCACAAAATGACCGACTATAAATCAATGACGGCAGAGCAGAAAAATTTTTCGGAAAAAGCCTATCGATCGCTTGATCCCTACACCGAGCTTTACCACAAATCGGCGCCGCGGGTAAAATCGCTTCGTACGAAAGCCCTTGCACCAAACCTGCCTTTCGAAAATTTCGAAAAGAAAATGACCGAGGCGTGGTCGCACGCGTTTTCGAAAAATACGATTTCTTTTACTAAGCTGGTCGAAGCCCTTGATTGTATCTCTGAGTTTGAACATCAGATGACCGAACCATTGCTTTACAATTTTTCAGTGCATTTCTCTGAAAAATTCACTGAAAAGCTGACGTGTTTCTATTCTTTACTTTTCCACCTGCGCTCGATCATTGCGGTGGATCACAACGCTCATATTGAAGACAGTTCCTACGAATCCGTTAAATGTGATTCTATCACCGATTATCTGCCGAAATCAGATTATACGGTAAACGATGCGCTCTTGTACTGGCAGTTTAAAAAACTGAGCCAGCCATTTACAGCTCACAAAGATAAAGATACACGCTTAGAAAAACTTTTCATCGAACCCTTACACAGGCATTTTAAACAGTATGGCCACAACGCCTGCACACTGATCGATCAGTTGCCGCCTTCTTTTTTAAATAAAAGTCCGCTTTCAGAACCGAGCAACCAGTCCATCTGAACATGGTGTAAGGCCTCTTCAAGTTCGGTCTGATTGAGTGAATTCAAAAACGAAG
>JANOJH010000001.1:0-1659 GCA_031408135.1 Bdellovibrio sp.
AGGATGGCTGCCTTCCACCACCAAGCCTTCCAGAGCGATCATGGTGGGCGACGCGGGGTCGTTCGTTTCGATGCGCACATCCTTATATACGGAACCGAATTTTCCCCGGCTGTCATAGGCCACGTCAATGGCCCCGCCTTCTCCGGGCCGGAACGGGCCGCTGGAGACGAGAGCCGCCGTGCAGCCGCAGGTGGGCTTGGCGTGATAAATGATCAGGTCTCCCGTGCCCACATTTTTAAATGTGAATTTAAACTGGACGCTCGTGCCGGGCAAAATGTTTCCAAAATTGTGCATCGGCTCATCAAATTTAATTTTGGGAGTCCCGATCAGTGGAGAAATTCCAACTAACCTTTTTGAAATAAATAAGGCAGCTGAAGTACAGGGCATTTTTTATGCCTCGGCTGTGAAGAAAAAACATCTTTATCTGGACAAACGGACTGATAACGTGGTTATTCCGGAGCCTGTAAATTGTGGTGGTAGAATTGGTGCTGCGGGGGTAAGTTGTCTTACATTTCCTAATTCAACCACAAAGCAGCCTGAGGATTGGAACTGAAAACCAATGCGGGTTATAATCCCGTCTCTGGCAAAATTGTAGAGTTAGGCTATTAATTTATTTTGGCCAGTCCGGTGCCATTGGACACCATTCGGATATTTTCGTTTTAGGGGAAGCCGAAAACCTTAAAAAGAGTAAGCAAGACAAAAGTTTTTGTTAGTTTTTGATCTATAAAATTGACAAAGGTTATGTTAAAAAACATTTTAAATGTGAAAGGTGTGAAAACACTTAGTAAAGCTGAACAGCGGAATGTAAAGGGTGGTGTGGTTGCAACCCTTCTGAAACATGTTGCTATGTCTGTACTTGTGGATTAAGGAATTATTATATTAATACATGGAGGAGTTGTGCTTCAGGCTGCATCAACAGTACTCCAACCTGTGCATGATTTTAAGAAAACAAAATGGTTATTAAGGAATTCCTTGGTAGCCATTTTATCTCTCCATGAAATTGATTCCCCAGAAATTTAACTGTTAGATAAGTATTATTTGACATATATTGTCTTAATACCAAGTCCATTATTCTCAGTCATACGAAATTAACTTAGAATGAATGTTTTGAGAAACATGTCTCAATTTCTGCTTGGAGTAGTGATTTTTGGCTGTATTGATAAGATTGATTTCGATATCGGAAGCCCTACTTCAACTGTCGTTATAGATGGGTTCATCTCAGATCAGCCAGGCCCTTATACTATTAATGTAAGCCAGGCATTTGATATTGAGTCTAAATCAGCATTTCGCACTGCCGTTTCTGTGAAAGAGTTGACGATATTTGATGACGTAGGCAATCGTGAGGTTCTTACGGAAATAAGCAAAGGCAACTATCAAACTAGTGTTAATGGAATGAGGGGAATAGTTGGCAGCGGTTACCGATTGCGTGTTGAGCTTTTGACCGGACAGGTTTATGAATCCGTGCCAGATACAATTTCCCCTCCCGGGAAGTTGGACAGTGTTTATTACAAATTTGAAAAACTAAGTACAACAGAAGGCGGAAATACCAACTATGCGTTTGATATTTATTTTGATGCTTCAAAAGAATTAAGTAACAATTTTTATTTACAGTGGAAATTTACAGCCACGTTTAAGGTGGTTACTAATCCAGAATTTGAC
>JANOJH010000054.1:0-5268 GCA_031408135.1 Bdellovibrio sp.
AAATCATTTTCAAAGTCGCACTTGGGGCAGGGCACTTTAACGGGAACGGTATCTTTTGCAGGCCGTTTGTCTGAAATTTCAGGCGCGTAAATGTCGTGCCTCATACCGGTGTAATCTAAAACGTAGCAGTCCTGCTTATCGTCTGAAAGGCGTAAGCCCCGGCCGACGATCTGTTGATAAAGACTGTTCGACTCTGTGGGGCGCAAAATGGCGATGACATCAACGTGTGGAGCATCAAAGCCCGTCGTTAGCACCGAAACGTTTACAAGGTACTTAAATTTACGGTTTTTAAAATCATTTACGATTTCGACCCGATCTTTCATGTCGGTGTCGCCTAAAACAATTCGGGAATCGCCCGCCGGCAGGTAAGTCATAATTTCTTCGGCATGCTTTACAGAGCTGCTGAAAATCATGACGCCTTTTCGAGAATACTTTTCAGTGATATCAATAATGTTTTTGATAATAAAAGGCGTAAGCCGCATCTGACTTTTCAAAACTTCTTCAACTTCGGCGACAGTGTACATACGGTCTTTGTCAGTGAGCTCTGAAAAATCGTAGCAGGTTACGGGAATGTCTACTTTAACGGGAATTGTTAAATACCGATGTTTAATCATATAGGAAAGCGGCAAATCATACACACACTGCTTAAAAAATCGTTTCTTATCGGTTTTCATTTCGCCGGCCTGAGAATATTCGTAGATCCAGCCGAGGCCCAGCCGATAAGGTGTGGCGGTCAGGCCCAGAATACAAAGTTGCGGATTTCGATCTAGTAGTTTTTTAATAATTTCCTGATACTGAGTGGCGCCTTCTTCAGCCACGCGGTGGCACTCATCGATCACTAATAACGAAAAGTTATTGAAAAAATCATCTGACGCTCGCGCAACAGACTGCACGCTGCCGAAAATTGCCTTTTCATCCCGGTCTTTTTTTCCGAGGCTGGCTGAGAAAATTCCGGCTTCAAGGCCATAGCTTTTATATTTATCATAATTTTGTTCAACGAGTTCTTTAACATGAGCCAAAACCAGAACCCGTCCGTTTGCGATGCGGGCCAATTCGGCGATGACCAGGCTTTTGCCGGCGCCTGTCGGAAGCACAATCATAGCGGGTTCACGGTTTTTCTGAAAAAACTTTATCGTGTTATTGACGGCTTGTTGTTGATAATCCCGAAGTTTGTACATGGCCTGTTAAGCCTACTTTGAATTTTTCTGGTTTTCAAGCCATCCGCCGGTGAAGCCGGCTCTTTTCAGGCCGCGCTTGATATACTGATTTTTCCGCATAGTTTTCCAGATCAGTTCACTTTGATGATTTTCAATCATGGCAAGAATAGCACCTTGATCAATTCCGATATAGTCGTTGGCAATCCAACCGACATTCGGAACTACTTTTCCGACTTTCGAAGGCAGGTCAAACTTGAAGCTGGGATTATAGGAATCTAAGAAACCATAATTCGTGTAAAGATGTTTTCCGTAATTATTGTAAGTTGATTGTATGGCCGGAAGTATAATTTCGGGTGCAAAAGGTAAGGAGCCGACCAGTGCCGTCGGAGCAAGAGTGCCGTCGTCAAAGCTGTGCTGGCCGACTCCGCGGGCGCTGTAGCCCAAAAATTTGCGCGTTTTGCCATTGACGTCGACAGTGAATTTTCCCGGGCCGTCGCTGGCCGTTAAACCCCAGATATTTTCACCATAAGCATCCCACTTATCAGGATTTGTAATTGCGTACTGGCGTTGTGCATAGGCGGCTTTTTTTGAATTAATAAAATAGTCGGAATTTTTTTCCTTCATGTAGTCATCTTGGATATCTCTGAAATCAATCCAGACATGACTGTACTGGTGGCCGAACATCGGCGCAAAGATCAGATGTTCGATTCCGTTATCAACGGCCCAGTGATAGTTGGCTGTCCAGGCCTTCCACGAATTTTCGCCGATTGCATGTGTTGGTGAACCGAGCGCTAAAATATAAACGAGCATGGCTTCATTATAGCCGTTCCAATCGTGTTCTATGAAGCCCTTATCGGGAAACCAACCATGGCTAAGCAGCGGCGTGTGATTCTGGGCCCATTGCCAATCGACTCGCTTATAGAGTTTGTCGGCTAAGGCTCTGATTTCGATTTCTTTTTTATCCGGACCATCAAAATAACTTTGTGAAAATAAAACTCCGGCCATGAGTAGAGCGGTATCAACAGTAGAGAGTTCGATTTCCCAGTCTTGTGACCTTGTACCGTTGGTCATCTTTAAAAAATGATAGTAGAATCCACGATAGCCGGCAGTTCCCTTTTTTTCGGGGCCCAAAGGCAAATCCCAGAAAAATCGTAGAGTATTGAGCGTTCGGTCAACCGCTTGCTTTCTGCTGATATAGCCATTTTCTACACCGATCGGATAAGAGGTCAGTGCAAAACTGACGGCCGCAATACTCGCAGGAGATTTAGAAGGAAAACGATCGGGCGCAAGGCCCGTATGTTTATCGGTTGTTTCCCAGAAGTAATTAAAAGTGTCTCTTGATAACCGTTCAAGAGTGAGTGGCTTGTCTGCTTCGTTTAGTCCCCGCGGGGCTGCAGTACCGGTAAGCGTAAAAAGTAAAATAAATAAAAAATTTTTCATCGGATGTTTTCCGATAAGAACGCACCGTTCGTTTGAATAATGGCTTTATAAAGTTTTGCACTTTCTTTCGGAGTTCTTTCTAAGGTTGCATAATTGATGTGAACGATGCCGAAACGTTTTGAAAAACCCAGCGCCCATTCCAGATTGTCCATTAACGACCATGTGTAGTAACCGCGAATATCGCAGCCGTCGGCAATGGCGCTGCTTACGGCCGTAATGTGCGCACGCATGTAACTTTGGCGGAGAGGGTCGTCGACGCGGCCGTTTTCTGCGACCGGAGGATCGTAAAACGCAGAACCATTTTCGGTGATATAAACGGGCGGATTGCCGTAGCGATTTTTTACCCAGTTCAGAATATCTGTAAGGCCCTGCGGATAGTTTTCCCAGTTGGTCTCGGAATATGTGGCCAACGGCTGCTTAACTCCGGCGGTTTTTACCGGCCAGGCTTCAGGCGCGTTACGGGTGACAGAACGTGTGTAATAATTGACGCCGATAAAATCCATCGGTTCTTTGAGCGCATCCATTTCACTTTGCGGCCACGTTGGCCACGCACCGCCGAAAATTTCTTTCATTTCTGCGGGATAAGTACCAAAAAAGGCCGGATCTAAAAACTGACGATTGAAATAAGCATCAGCGCGGTTAACGGCCGCAAGATCTTCTGGAGATTGAGTAGATGGATATTTCGGTTCGAGATTTACAACAAGACCGATTTTGTGTTTTCCGACTTTTCGGTAGCGCCTGATAGCTTCTGCATTACAACCCATCAGGTTATGAGTGGCGATAGCCGCTTCGAAATGACTGTTGTGACCGGGCGCCAGCGCACCGTGCATGTAGCCACCGTCAGTGATAACCCAAGGTTCGTTGATAGTGGCCCAAAGTTCAACGCGATCATCAAGACGCTTAAAAACAGTTTCGGCGTAGTCACCGAACCATTTTACGATTTCAGGATTTAACCAGCCGCCACGTTCGTCGAGTGCCTGCGGAAGATCCCAGTGGTAGAGCGTGACCATCGGTTTAATATTTTTTTCGAGTAAAGCATCGACGAGATTGCTGTAAAAATCGAGGCCGGCTTGATTGACTTCGCCGGTGCCGTTCGGAAATATGCGGCTCCACGAAATACTGAAGCGGTAACTTTTCAGACCGAGTTCACTCATCAATTGAACGTCATCACGGTAGCGATTGTAATGATCGCAGGCGATATCGCCCGTATCTCCATTTAAAATTTTACCGGGAATTTTCGAAAAACGATCCCAGATGCTGGCGCCTGCGCCATCCGCCATTGAAGAGCCTTCGACCTGATAGGCTGCAGTCGCGCAGCCCCACACAAATTTGTCAGGAAATTTTACTATTGGTTTCATATGACCTCGAAAATAAATTTAAAGGCCAATCTAAATCATTTGCAGGCGCGAACAACTAAATTCGTTCAAATTTGAATTTTTTTAGACGGTTTTTTAGCTAGTTTTTAACTTTTCATTTCTTTTTCTGAGTGCCACCTGAATTTCGAGGCAGCGCTCGTTGGTCAGAGGGTACTTAAGCGCAAAAAACAGCGAAACCAGACAAAGTAAAATCGGAAGGCCTATTTCGATTATACGCATCAGCAATAGGCTTTTTGGTGCCTGACGTGTCAGATGCGACATGGCGGCATCCATTTTCGGAAGAGTTGCTTCAATGGATTGTAAAGCTTTCAAAGACTCGTCTGGTAAGGCGACGAGGTTTGTCAGTTGAGTTTGAACATCAGCCAGATTTTTACTCAGCATTTCGCTGTGCTCAGGTTCTTGCGTAGCGGTACTAGTGGAAAAGTGCAGTTTTAACGCCTTGGCGCTAAGGTCTGACTGGTCTACTCGTAGTGAAAGAGACAGCCCCATTAAGCGGTCATTTGAACTAGATTCCAACCTTTGAATTCTTAAATTATTTCTCTCACTCATTTGCTGTAAATCAGGTAGCGACGCCGATAGTTTTTGAATTTGTACAGAAAGCTCTTTGCTGTCTTTTTGCAGACCTAGCTTCAGCTTCTCGAAATCTAAATTTTGACCGGTCCACACAGTGGCTTCATTTCGGATTTTGTTTAAATTTCCGCGCAGTTCATCGGCGCGGGTTACCTGCGTTTCATCAAAATGCGTAAACACGATCAGCAGCCCCGTAACAAAACTTGCTATTGCCGTACCCATTTTAACAAACCACCAAAAAACTGAATAATAGGAACCTTCATTGCGTTTACCGGTTTTCAGATCGTCTTCATCGCAGATATCTCCAAGCATTGCAGAGCTCAGAGTAAAGAAAAATAACATGCCGGCCGACAATAATACTGTGGGGATAACGACCAAATAGGGATGGGCCGGATTGTAACAGAAAATTTTTGAAAGCTGAGCCGCACACATCAGGCCAATAGAAATAATCAGGGTTTCGCGCTTGCCGATCTTTGGAGCCAGCCAGTTTAACGGAAAAACCGCCAGCAACCCGGTTACGGCCCAGATGGTGCCGTTAATACCAAGCAAAGGCCCGGCAGCTGTTTTGTCGCCACCGAAAATATAGAATATAGAAATATAATAATTCAGCAGACCAACAAAATTGAAGCCCAGCGCCAGAATGAAAAACAAACCATCAGGAACAGAAAATTTTGATTGCTGACGATCAGTTTCATGTCGGCCCAGAATTCGGTTTTTTTTTCTGC
>JANOJH010000058.1:0-1553 GCA_031408135.1 Bdellovibrio sp.
TGGGATGATCTGCACCATGTTGCTATTTCTACCACCAAAGGTGTGCACGATGGCCGATGGGTTTTTGCTAATGGCAACAATACACCTCGCGTTGCGCGTGTAAGTTTAAAATCTTTCAGAACAGAGGAGATATTGGAGATACCTAACAGCGGAGGAAACCATTCTTCTCCCTTCATTACTGAAAACACGGAATACGTAATTGCTGGAACTCGCTTTAGTATTCCCATGGGAGGAAAGGATGTTCCGATCAGTTCATACAAGGAAAATTTCAAAGGGTCTATCAGCTTTATAAAAGTCGACTCGACAAGCGGCCGCATGAATATTGCTTTTCAGCTCAGAACCCCCGGTTTTAACTTTGATTTAAGTCGTGGAGGAAAAGGCCCGTCACATGGCTGGTTCTTCTTTTCATGTTACAATACTGAACAAGCCTACACGCTGCTTGAAATCAATGCCTCTCAAAAAGATAAGGACTTTATCATGGCAGTGAACTGGAAGAAAGCTGAAGAATATATTGCGCAAGGGAAAGGAACAAAAGAGAAAGCCAATTATGCCCATAATATTTACAGTGACAAAACACATACGGCCACGTCAACTATGGAGAAAGAAGTTACCGTATTGGACATAACTCAATTTCCTGACATCGCCTATTTTATACCATGCCCCAAGTCGCCACACGGAGCGGACGTAGACCCATCTGGTGAATACATTGTGGCTTCAGGCAAATTGGCCGCTATCATTCCAGTATTTTCATTCGCTAAAATTCAGAAAGCCATAGCCGATAAAGATTTTGAGGGTGATTTTGCTGGAATACCTGTGATTAAGTATGAATCTGCCTTGCATGGTGAAGTGAAGAAGCCTGGTCTAGGCCCTTTGCATACTGAGTTTGATGATAAGGGCAATGCCTATACCTCCCTCTTTGTGGATTCTAAAATTGTGAAGTGGAATGTAAAGACTTTAGAAATACTAGATAGAATACCTACTTATTATTCGATTGGTCACTTGAGTGTAATGGGAGGACCAACTATGAAACCCTATGGCAAATATATGGTGGCATATAATAAAATTACCAAAGACCGTTATCTGCCCACAGGACCTGAGCTTGCACAATCAGCACAATTGTATGATATCTCGGGTGATAAAATGAAGTTGCTTTTAGATTTTCCTACGGTAGGGGAGCCTCACTATGCGGAAGCTATTCCGGCCAGTATGATTCAGGCTAATTCACTAAAGATTTATAAGATTGAAGAGAATGAACACCCATACGCAGCTAAAGGCGAAGGTAAGGCGCGCGTAGAGCGCAAAGGAAAAGAAGTGCATGTGTATATGACTGCCATTCGTTCACATTTAACGCCAGATAACATTGAAGGCATTAAGTTAGGTGATGTGGTTTACTTCCACGTAACCAATTTGGAACAAGACTGGGATGTGCCACACGGTTTTGCGGTGAAAGGTGCAGCTAATGCAGAGATCCTTGTAATGCCAGGTGAAACACAAACGCTGAAGTGGACTCCAGATGAAGTAGGTGTGTCACCTTTTTATTGTACAGATTTTTG
>JANOJH010000083.1:0-10429 GCA_031408135.1 Bdellovibrio sp.
TGTCACCGTCAAGGTTAAGTTCACCGATCCATTTGCATCGGCTACCGGCGCTACGGTGGCTGTACAGTTCGGTGCAGTTCCACTGAACACAATATTTCCTACCGGAACTAAACCTGCATTTGAAGTTGCAGCACTCATTGAACCTGCACAAGTTAATGTGGAATCCACATCTGTAATTGTAAAGGTAACGGCTTTACTTGTATCTTCACTCGTAGCTTGAGCCACAATTGCGCTTATCACCGGTGCATCGTTAATCGCATTGAATGTTGCCGTAAAATTCTGGCTTACGGTAAACAAGCCATCATTCACGATAATACTAACTGTCGAGCTTCCGGAGATATTGGCAGTGGGAGTTAAGGTTACACCACAATTAGGCGGACTGCCCGAGAAAGCAATATTTGCAATCGGCAACAAAGCAGTGTTCGAAGACGTGGCACTTAAAAAAGTTGAATTACATGCCAATGTGGTATCACCGTCTGTAACATAAATCAAAAAGAGATGTGGCGTATCTTCATTCGAAGTTTGAGCTCCGATAGGCTGCAGAACCGGCGGCACCGGTAACAGAACAACATCAAGCTGAAAACTGACGGAATTGCTGAGCAACAGATCCGTGACGGTGACCGTTACATTTGTCACCCCAAGCACATTTGGTTGAGGACTCAAAGTCAGAATACAATTCGGCACTGTACCACTAAATGAAATTCCGGCCCCGCTTAAAACCGCGGTGTTCGAAGAAACCGCTGAAAAATTAACTGCGTTACATGCAATAGTCGAATCAATATCAGCTGCTGTAAACGGAATATTGATCGCCGTGTTCTCATAGGTTTGCTGTGCAGCAATAGCGGCTATAACAGGCGCATCATTGATATTCGTAACGGAAATAGAAAATTCAGAAGTCACAACACTGTTAGCGGCCGAATTGTTATCATCGAATGCAACACGGATGTTACAAGTGCCGGCGTAGTCTGCCGCCGGTGCAAAAGTTACAGCACCTGTTGCGACGTCTATCGCCAGAACGCCGGCGTTATCAAAGCATCGAACAGCAGTTGTGCCCGCATGATCGAAACCATAGGTACCCATTCCCTCTTCACTTGCCTGCACATTCGCATCTGTACGAATAACAGTGGCGCCGGTATCTTCAAAAATCGCAGCGGCATTTGCAATCGAAAAAATTGCAGGTAAATTATTAACTTGAATCAAATAAGCGTACGCCATTGCACGCCTTTGCGCATTCTGCGAGTTCACAACAATCTGACAAACTCCCACCTGATTATCATTTGGGGTTCCTGAAACAATTCCGGTAACTGCGTCGATCGTGGCCCACGCGCAGGTTGTTTGAATTGCATCGAGCCCGTAAACAAGATTTGTCAAAACTTCACTGCTTGTAATTTGACATGAATACGCGGCATCCTGATTTAACGTGTTGTTACAAGTTTGTGATAACGTAAATCCAAAATTTAAAATTGGTTGATCTAAAACATCGCCCAAAGGATTACGCGAGCAGCCACCCAAAAAAAGAAAAACTAAAATGAGGCGTAAATACGTCCAACTTCTCATCAATATGTTTGTTAAGTCCCTAAAAAGACTCAACAATTAATTATGACAGAAATACTAAAAAATTCATATCCTAGCCGAGGCCATGGCCTCGTAGTTGATTCATTTTGAAACACTTTTTACAAGACTTAGGGCCAGATACTGAGGAGCGCGCTAAAGACATCAGGCTTAATTAAAGTTAGTCTATTTCCTCGATATGATACTTATTTTATTTTCGTTTATTTTCATTTTAACAGCTTCTTTCATCTGCTCACTCTGCGAGGCCGTGATACTTTCGCTCTCACCCGCTTTCGTAGAGGTCACTGCCGAGAACAAATCAAAGTCAGGTTTATTGCTGAAACACATTACTAGCAACTCTGACCGGTCGATTTCCGCGATTTTAACTCTGAACACCACCTCCCATACTTTAGGCTCGGCTTGGATTGCTTACCAGGTACATAACCAGTTCGGCGAGTCCTGGGTTACGGTTTTTTCAGTATTTCTGACGTTTATGATTCTCATTTTTTCTGAAATCATTCCGAAAACCATCGGAAAAAACCATTCAAAATCACTCGCGATTTTTTCGGCTTACGCCATTCAGACCATGATCGTTTTACTTTACCCGATCGTTAAATTTTCTGAATTTGTTTCGAAATCTCTGACGACGCCCTCTGAAGAGCCCGACATCACACGAGATGAAATGATTAAGCATGCCGAAATCGGTGTCGAAGAAGGCACAATCAAAACCAAAGAGTCCAATATTATCCGAAATCTGCTGAAGCTCGACAAAATATATGTTTCCGACATCATGACGCCACGATCGGTTTTTACGGCACTTGATGCATCGCAATCGGTTGATGATATCGCAAAAAAATTCCGTCCGATTCGTTTTTCGCGATTGCCCGTTTATGAAGGTTCACTTGATCATATAATCGGAATGACTCATCGATATAAAATTCTTGAAGCTCTTTCGCAAGATCAGCACACCAAACTGATCCGCGAATTGATCCTACCGATTAATAATGTTTCTGAACGCATGACCGTTTCGCAGGCGCTGGATTTTTTCATTAAAGAGAAAGACCATCTGGCGCTGGTTACAGATGAATACGGTGTAGTTACCGGGCTGGTTACCCTTGAAGATACGGTAGAAACTCTTTTGGGGGTTGAAATTGTCGATGAATTCGACAACATCGAAGACATGCGCAAATATGCCTTAGAACAGTGGCAGCAGCGAAAAGGCACGATCCGGCGTTTTTAATTATTTAGTTTTCTCTGATTGCACTGCTGGTTGCACTGCTGGTTGTGGTGCTGGTTGAAATGTGGGCATTTCTGCAGGCAGGCGGATGGCATCGGTGTTTTGCGGAACAAAAAGCACCACTTTGAACAATAGAACCGTCATCAGGGTCAGCAGCCCTAAGATCGCGAAAAGACGTATAGTTTGTAATTCTTTCGGTCTTTTAATTTCCATTGTCCGGATTATCCTTTGCCGAAACTCATAAAAAGCATAAAATAGGCCAACTCAATTAGTGTCATTTAGGGGATAAATATGACTCATCAGGAACTGGCAAAAAATATCTATCAAATCAGTCATCTTACAGGTGATTTTCTGTTGCGAAGCGGACAGCGCTCAACTGAGTATTTCGACAAATACCGTTTCGAAGCCCAGCCCCTTATTTTAAAGGAAATCGCCAGCCAAATGGCAAAGCTTATCCCGCCAGGCACTGAAATTCTGGCGGCACTTGAAATGGGCGGCATCCCCATCGGTACCGCGCTTTCGCTGGCTACCGGCATTCCATGCGCCTTTGTCCGGAAAGAAGCTAAGGCCTACGGCACCTGCCAGTTTGCGGAAGGCATCGAAATTAAAAATAAAAAAATCTGTATTGTTGAAGACGTCATAACATCGGGCGGTCAGGTTCTGATCAGCGCTGCCGACTTAAGAAAACTCGGGGCGCAGATCGAAAACGTTGTGTGTGTCATCCACCGCGGTGGCGATCCTGCCGAAAATAAATTGAAAGAAGCGGGCCTTGCATTATTTCCATTATTCAAAAGATCCGATTTTCCGAGCTGATGACTTCACCGACCAAGTACAATGAGCCCGTCACCAAAACTAAGTCTTCTACTTCTGCATTGGCAGCAATATCGTTTAACAATGATGAAACATCTGAGTTTTTTTCAACCGCCGATTTTAAATAAATTTCAGGGTATTGAGTGATTTTCAGCCCTTTAAAGGGGGTTTCAGTCAAATATAACTTTAGGCTCTGCAACTGACAGAAGGTCTTCAGCATCTGTTCAGCATCCTTATCAACACCGATACCCACAACTAGATGTAATGATTTCCATTTAAAGTCTTTCAGAATATCTAGCAAACTCTCTACGCCTTGAAGATTATGATCCCCCGAAAGATACAACGGACACTTGAGTTCAGGCCATTCAATCTTTTGCATGCGGCCCGGCCAACGGATGCTATTGAGTGCTTTTTGATGGCCGTTCAGATCAAAACCCAGAACCTGAAACAGCGAAATAGCCGTCATTATGTTTTCGGCAGCGCGCGCACCCGGCTGATTTACCTGAAATGTCGATTCGTTGTAAGTCAGAAAATAACTCGGCCCTTTTTTTATCTTCAATTCATACATTTCGGCTTCAACCCAGTTTGAGTTGGTTAGTTTCTGAGTGGTTCTTTTCAGGTCGGCAACTTCATCAGGGATTTTATGATGAACCACGATGTTTTTATTTCCGACAATCCCGAACTTATTTTTTGCAATTTCATTCAGATCGTCGCCTAAAATATTGACGTGATCTTTTCCAAGCTTGGTAATGCCGCAGTACTTGTGCGGAAACGCATTGGTGGCATCAAAACTTCCGCCAAGGCCAACTTCAAAGATTGCAAAATCCAGATTGCTTTGCCAGCTTTTGCCGAAGAAGTAAAAACCGGTCATTAACGTCAGCGCTTCAAAGTGCGAAAGACCACATTTTTCGATTAACGGCAGGCTTTCCTGAAATAAAACTACGAAATCGTGTTCAGAAATGTCGAAACCGTTTAGCCGGATTCTTTCGGTCGTTGATACCAAGTGCGGCGAACTGTAAAAACCCACGCGCTGGCCGGCCGATAGCAACAGGCTTTCAAGTGCGGCGCAGGTTGTGCCTTTGCCATTTGTTCCCGCCACGACAATTACTTTGTTCGGATCAATCGCTGCGTACCAATCCGTAAGAACCAATGCGGCCTTTATTTTATCAAGACCAGGCATGGTTTTCGGCATCATTTGCAGGCTTTCAAGATAGGTTACGGCTTCAATATAAGTTACTCTCATTTTAATGCTGCCGTTTGCGATTTGACATCATGTACCCGGAGATACTGAACGTAAGCCAGATTCAGTTCGCGCGTAACCAGTGCCGTTTCGAGATCGCGATCAGCTGCCGGACGGTCTGAAAAGTATTTCAAAAATGACTTTCGCGAATGTCCGACCATCACTTGGTGCTGCAACTGTGACAGTTCTTGAAGATGGTGTAAAATGTAAAGATTCTGCTTTTGGGTTTTTCCGAAACCGATACCGGGATCAAAAATGAGTTGATCCGACGAAATTCCGGTTTCAATCAACAACTGGCTTTGTTGCTGCCACCACTGAATTAAGAGCTTTAAGGGGTTTTCACTTACATTAAGCACGTGTTCATTTTTAGGCGGCACGCCAAGCGAATGCATAACAAACGCCGGAAGTTTAGAAAGAAGAAGCAATTTCTGCATAGCCGGATCTTTAAATCCAGTGACGTCGTTCAAAAAATCAATCTTATGAGCTTCAAGAATTCGCACGACGACTTCCGGATGACGGCAATCCAGAGAAATCGCAACCGGATTTTTAATTTCACTTAATGCCCAATGTAAATTCTTAAATTCGACGTAAGGGGGTAAAGCATCGGCTGCAGGTCTGGTTGATTCAGCTCCTACATCGATGATTTCAGCACCGTCAGCTATAAGTTTAGCGACTTGCTTATTTAAATTCTCTGAATTCAGAAATTTTCCGCCGTCAGAAAAAGAGTCTGCAGTAATATTTAAAATGCCGACCATCTTTGGCCAGAAATATGTTTTGCTTTTTGCAGTGTTGAAAGGCATTTCAGCGGTCCAACGCTGGGCCCAGGTCGGCAGCTGCAGATCGATTTCGGGCCAGATGTCCAGCAATGGCAACAAGGCAAACGGCCTTGTCAGAAGACCTTTATGCGGAATCTGCAGCTTTTCGGATTCATAATTTTCGCCACTCCAGTAAAGAATGTCGATGTCGATTAATCTGGGCGCCCAGCGTTCATCATTTGAGCGCCCCATGCTTAATTCAATCTGTTTAATCTCATGAAGAATTGTTTCGGCAGATATATCACGGGAAATTTTACAAAGCACAACGGCATTGAGATACTTTTTATTCCATGTCGCTGCGGAATTTTCAGGTAAGAGTGCATCGGATTCATAAATGGATGAGACCTTCAGCACTTCGAACATAGAATTATGTTTTATTTCTGAAAGCGCACGCCTCAGATTCTGCAACGGTACCGCAAGATTACTACCCAAACCTAAAGCTAGAGTTTTGTTTCGCACGAAAAGACCACGCCATTTCTCAAATTATCAACAGGTACCCGGATTTTCTTCACGGACAGTTTAATTTCAGCATTCACATTTTTAGATTTCAGATATTCAACTACACCCGAAAATGCACGGTGATTCAGGTGCTCGATCAGGCTGAAGTTCTTTTCGGTTGAAATCATCTTAAGGATGCTCGTTATCTTGACGTAATCGATCGCATCTTCAAGGTTATCTGTCTGGCATCCTAGCACCGGGCTGGTAAAATCAATTTCAAGATTAAAATGCACCGGCTGTGTGAATTTTTGCTCCTCGGTGTCGCAACCGAGATTAACCCAGACTTCGAAATCCTGCACAAGCAGCCTTTGCTTCATTATTTACTTCCTGCGATATAAGCAATCCAACTCAGGCAAGACTCGCCTTTTTCTACAGTGGCAAATTCCCCGTTGCCGCGCCCTTTGCGATCGGTACCTTCCCAGTAAACCTGAGTACTCTGGAAGCCTACTTCAGTCATGATTTCGCGAATTTCAGGAATACTCCACATCCGCCAGTCGTACGCAAATACGCCTTCATATTTTTTTCTTTTGTACCTGAAGTGAATTTCAAAATAAGCCTCATTACTTATCGGATCAAAACTTTTCTGATCCCAGTAATAAGTAAATTCCTCGTGTTTGGTCTGGTCTTCAATAGAATCGGTACACTGAGTGCCACCGAAAATATCCACAACAAAAATTCCATCGTAATTAAGTGATTTATAGGCGTTTTCAAAATACTTTTTCAGAATCTCGCGCTTTTTAAAAAAGAAATATGAAAAATTAACGGCCACAGCAATGTCGGCTGAAGGCAAACCCGTGGAGAGCACATCCTTTTTGATAAGCGCAACTCTCGACTGCTGGTTCTGAGAAAGTTTCGAAACATAGTGGGCGCGACCATAATTCATCGGTTCCTGATCCAGATCCAGACCGCACGACTTGTGCGTACGATCAAGCTTCACCCATTCGCACGATATCGCACCCGCACCGCAGAAATCTTCACGTAACACGATTGGCGACTTACCTTTTCGGATTTTCTTATAAACTCGACGGTAGAATTTTACGTCTTCGCCCGCAGACTGCACGGCTTTGCTGTAAAATTCATATTTATCAAACGGAAGATTTCTCAATGACATTTACGGAACCTCTGCGCAAATTTCACGGATTTGCATTTCAATTTCAGCTTTTTGCGGAACACTGGCCTCTTCAAGATTAGGATGAAGTCCGATCCCCGGAACATTTTTCCCGGCAAGCACCCGAGGCGCTGCCATAAGATGGTAAAACAATTCCTGAGTAACCCGATATGTCAGATGCTCACCGAAATTGGTCACTTCAGTATCTTCGTTAACGAACAAGACCCGTCCGGTTTTTTCAACAGAGGCCTTAATCATTTGCCAGTCATAAGGATAAATTGATCTGAGGTCGATAACTTCAACTGAAAAGCCCTCTTTTTTTAAAGTATCGGCAACTTCATTACACATTAACAAGTGACGACCATAGCTGACGACCGTGATCTGCTCTCCGATGCGGGTTACTTTGCCTTTTCCAAATGGTACAAGATATTCCTGCAGAGGCGGCCACTGAGCTTTCCATTGCGAACGATCTCCGATCGGAGCATCAATCATATTTTTAAGTTCTTTTTCATCAGCAGGTTCGCCCGGAATCAGTTCATCGCCACGCACACGCATTAGCGCTTTCGGTTTGAGGAACATACAGGGGTTCGGATCCTGAATACACGAAAGCAGCAACCCGTAGGCATCAAGTGGGTTTGAAGGCATTACCACTTTCCAGCCCGCAAGGCGCGAAGCCCACGCATCGAAAGAATGTGAGTGATAAACGCTGCCATGAATTCCGGCCCCGACAGGCGTCATAACCGTCATCGGCAAATTAAATTTCCCGTTCGTACACCATAGAGTATTTCCTGCAATTTTCAGAAGATCGATGGTGTTGAAAATGTAATCCACGAACTGAATCTCGGCAACGCAGCGATCACCGGCCATAGCAATTCCCATGGCCATTCCGATGATACCGCGTTCATCAAGCGTCGAATTCCACGTGGTTTTCAGACCTTGGGTTGCCGTAAATACTCCGCCAAGCGGTGCACCCACATCCTGCCCGAAAATATCTTTTAAATTGTAATTTTTTTCTGCAAAGTGAAGGGCCATTCTTACGGCCTGAGCCATGTTTGCCATTAGAATTTTCTCCAGTCTGAATTTTCATTTCCGACATAAGAATGATCCCAGATAGTGTTTCCGGTTGGCACGGCCTCTGCTCTTGCAATTTCAGCAGCGCGCACACCTTCGGCCTCAAAACCTTCCCACAATTCTTTTATTTCCGCAGGTTTCAGAACCCCGGCTTTCAGCAATCTATTTTCAAAAACTTTGACCGGATCAACTTCATTGGCAACCGAATTAGCGCCGCTTGCAGATGAATGACCGTACAGGCGCGAAACCTGCGCTTCAACAAAAGCCGGCTTCCCCGTCTTTCGGATGTAAGCCATGTCTTCCTCAAGACAGAGGTAAACTTCTACCGGATCGTTACCATTAATAACGCGTGAACGGATATTAAAGGCTTTCGCCCGATCCGCAATCTGCGTTTCTCCGTGCTGGCCTTCATAACAGGTTGAAATTCCCCATTTGTTATTCTGAACTGTGATTAACATCGGCAGTTCCTGTCCCCGCCGCGAAGCCAAAATCAAAGCCGAGGCAAAATCACCTTCAGCTGTTCCGGCGTCTCCACCGGTAACTATCGAAATCGCATTCTTTCCTAACCGCTTCTGAACGTGCGCCGTGCCGCAGGCAATCGGGTACTGAACTTCCAGCGGCGAAGTGACCGGGGCCACATTCCATTCAGGAATACTGTAGTGATTCGAAAAATTTCGCCCGCCGGTTGAAGGATCAGTTACCCGGTTCATCATAAGCCTAACCGAATCCAGCATGGGCATGCCCATCGCGATTAAAGTCGGTGTACAGCGATAATGTAAATGTAAATAATCAAACGCCGGTCCTTGGCCTTTTCGGGCAAGAAGTCCCAACGGTACTCCCCAAGCTTCTTCACCGGGGCCGCCGATCCAGAAAAAAGACTCGCCCGCTCGGTAAATTTTGATAAGTCTTTCTTCAAGCACGCGCGACTTCGCCATTGACTGATAAATGCCAAGCAAGATCTTTTTATCAAGGCCACCGAACTCTTTTGTTAAAGACATAACTACTCTTTTGTTAAAGTGAGGATCATACATAAAATAACTTACAAAATCCAAAAATATATCGGTTGAAATGAACTAAACTGCTAAGTGTTTCAGCAAAAATATCAGTGGGTTGACAGCCACATTGACAATGGCAACATAAGACTCACCTTAAAGTTATGCTAAGGTGCACACAAACTCAATAATTAGGAGTCCCAATGGTCTTTCTTAAGCGTTTTGGTTATTTTATTATCACTGCAATCCTGGTTTCATTTACGGTTCAGTTCATTGTCGCATTTGCGGCCCAGTTTTTCGGGATTAATCTGACTTCCGGCGGATATGCTGGCTTGTTCGCACTCTGCCTAGCTTATGGCATGGTCGGATCGTTTGTTTCATTGCAACTGTCACGTTGGATGGCAAAGCGCTTTCACGGGGTTGAACTTATTAATCCGACAACCTCTGATCAAACCGAACGAAAATTAATCGATATGGTTTACCGTATCGCGCGAACGGCGGGGCTCGAAGTAATGCCCGAAGTCGGCTATTACGAGGCCGCTGACGTCAATGCATTTGCTACCGGCCCATCTAAGAAAAGATCTCTTGTTGCTGTTTCATCCGGCCTGATGAACTCAATGAACGACTCTGAAATCGAAGGCGTGCTTGCACATGAAATTGCACATATTACAAATGGCGACATGGTCACGTTAACGCTTATTCAAGGTGTTGTGAATGCATTCGTTATGTTTATCGCTCAGCTTATTACAATGGCGATTATGAATGTACTTCGCGGAAAAGATGATGATCGTCCGGGCTTTGGAGATTTCTTTCTCCGACAGGGAATCTACATGGCGGTTTCAATGGTGTTTGCGTTGTTAGGCTCACTCGTTGTAAATTATTTTTCACGGCACCGTGAATTCCGCGCCGATGCCGGTGGCGCTCGCTACTCTACGCCTGAAAAAATGACGGCCGCTTTAATGAAATTACAGAGCCTGCATCTCCGTCCGATTCCGGTCCAGGAAAAAGAAGGCCCCGACAAGTTGGCGACGTTAAAAATATTCGGAAAATCCACCGGCTTTTCAGCGCTGTTCATGACTCACCCGCCGCTGGAAGAGCGAATTGCGG
>JANOJH010000474.1:0-5686 GCA_031408135.1 Bdellovibrio sp.
CCAGCCACAGCGATAAAGACTGTGCCTACCGGCTTAAGCGCCGATCCGCCGCTCGGCCCTGCAATGCCGGTAATCGAAACTGCAACTGCAACTTCAAGAGCCTTTAGGGCTCCTTCCGCCATCTGCTTTGCAGTTTCAAAACTGACGGCACCTTTGGTTTTTAATGTTTCTTCTGAAACCTTCAAAAACTTCTGCTTTATTTTATTGTCGTAACTAATAATCGAACCCACAAAAACGCTGGAAACTCCCGGCAGTTCGGTGAAGTAGCTCGACAAAAGTCCGCCCGTGCAGCTTTCAGCAAAACCCAGCGTCAGATGCTTGTCACCAAGAACCCGAATGCTGCTCAGAACTTCACTTCTTAGTGTTGTCTGCAGTGTGATTTCGGTTTCTGAAAGAGGGCTTTGTGTTTTTTGTTTCATATAATTTACATATGTATCTTGTGTGTAAATTAATTGGCTGTCAAAGTAGAAATTTGAGTTCCCAGCCAATTGGTCTGGTATAAGAGGCCTTGCATCAAAATACTGCTGATAATTCCGGCAGCAACGTCATCAACCATAACTCCGAACCCGCCAGGAATTTTTTTGTCCAACTGCCGGATCGGCGGTGGCTTTACAATATCGAAAAAACGGAATAGCAAAAATCCGAAAAGCACACTCTGCCACGTAAACGGCATCCAGGTCATTGTAATCAGAAACCCCACAACTTCATCGATTACGATTTCTTTTGAGTCGTGAGTGTCAGATTGATTCTCGTACAACTGTGCAGCCCACACACCGATCGGAAAAAGCAAAAACACGACAGCCATATAAATGATCGGGCCGGCCTGCGCTAACACATACCAGATCGGTATTGTTGCAAGCGTTGCTACGGTACCGGGCGCTTTTGAGAGCTTTCCGATACCGAACAATGTAGCAAGACTTAAAAGAAAACTGTGAACCATCGCAGATGCAGCTTATTTCTGAGAGGTTGTGAGGGACTCTATTTTACTCAGGGCCATCATTTGCTTCATGGTTTTATCGAGCCCCTCGTTTGAGCCATCCAGAAAAATAACATTTCCTTTACCTTGTTCGGCAAAATGCTTAATTGAATCCGTCCACATCGAAAAAAGAATAAAGGAGCTATCAAGACCTGCGGCCCTGATCTCAGTGGCTGCTTTGTGCATACCACGGGCGACTTCTTCTCTGAAAAGTGCAATACCCTCACCGCGCATTTTAGCCGCGATCTTTTCAGCTTCGGCCGAAATTCTAACCGCTAATCCATCGGCTTCGGCCTCTTTGGTTTTGCGGATTAAGAGCGCTTGAGCTTCATTTTCGGCGGCCGCTTTTAAATTACTTGAAGCCACGACCTGCGCCATTGACTGCATGATCGTCTCGTCAAAAGAAATGTCGTTAAGCTGTAAGTCAATCAGCTGGTAACCCCAACTGCGCAGATCTTCATCGAGATTGGCTTTTACCGCCTCAACAATATCCCGGCGCAACGCCAGAATTTCTTTTTGTCTTTTAGTTGCAACAAATCCGCGGACGCTGCCTTCAACAGTTCTGTTCAACGTCTGCATAAGACTTCCGAAATCGATAAATTTAAAAGCGACAGATTTGATTATTTCTTCAGTTTGATCTATGACCGAATAAAGCAACATGGCCTTGAAATTAACATTGGCCTGATCCTGCGTGATGGCCTGAAAGGCCAGTTCGATCGATTGATTCTGAATCGAAATCCGGCGGAAGACGGTTTCTAAAAACGGAATTTTAACACTTAACCCAGGATACATGATCCGCCGGTACTTTCCGAACATCGTAATTACTGAAACAGTTCCCTGCTGGACGGTAACAAATAACCCGCCCACAACTGAAATAACAACCAGACCTATAAAAATCGAAAAAAAACTCAACTGCTCAAACATCTGAAACTCCCTTTGAAACAGCTATTTGAAGTCTTCTTTTCCGGTTGAGTCAAGAAAAGCTGTTCATTTCGTGTTTATTGTCATTTATGGCAATTTTGACTAAGGTGTAAAAATGGCATTTTTTAAGCATTCGTTGCAGAATAATGCCCATAAGGAAAAATATATGATGAAGAGTTCTGAAATCCGAAACAGTTTTGTTAACTATTTTAAAAAAAACCATCACACTTCGGTTTTGAGCTCGAGCCTCATTCCGGAAAACGATCCAACATTGATGTTTGCAAATGCGGGCATGAACCAGTTTAAAAATTTATTTCTGGGCCTTGAAAAACGGCCTTACACAAAAGCGGTGTCAGTTCAAAAATGTGTCCGTGCCGGCGGAAAACACAACGATCTCGACAACGTGGGTTTTACGGCCCGTCATCATACTTTTTTTGAAATGCTCGGCAATTTTTCTTTTGGGGACTATTTCAAGGAAGACGCCATTCGTTTTGCCTGGGATTTTTTAACCCGCGAACTGAAAATCCCGAAAGAAAAACTTTATGTAACGGTTTTTGAAACCGACGATCAGGCCGCTGACATCTGGCACAAACAGGAAGGTGTTCCGAAAGACCGCATCTTTCGACTGGGCGAAAAAGACAACTTCTGGCGAATGGGCGATGTAGGTCCGTGCGGCCCGTGCACTGAAATATTTTACGATCACGGTCCGCAGTACGGGAAAATTTCTGACCCTTTTAAAAGTATTGTAGCCGGCGAAGATCGCTACATCGAAATCTGGAATCTGGTGTTCATGCAGTTTTACGAATCTGCTCCCGGTGTTCAAACACCGCTACCGAAACCTTCCGTTGATACCGGTGCGGGTTTTGAAAGACTGGTTGCCGCAGTTCAGGGTCGCCACAATAATTATAAAACGGATTTATTCTCTGCAATCCTGAGCAAAGGTGCCGAGCTTATCGGTCTGAGCGGCGGCGTAGAACAACTGCACAAGGCCGAGGAAGATTCTCAGGCTAACATTGCGTTCGATAAGTCTGCGGTTGAAATGCTTTCCTCTTTGCGCGTACTGGCCGATCACAGCCGTTCAGTGTCTTTCTTGCTGGCCGATGGGGCGCTGCCTTCTAATGAGGGCCGCGGCTACGTTCTTAGACGCATCATCCGACGCGCAATACGCTATGGTCGCAAGCATACCCCTCACGTTTCATTGCTTGTGCCGATGAGCGAAGTGTTGATTGAGCAGATGGGTGATTTTTATCCTGAACTCAGGATCAGAAAAAATCATATTCTTGCCACCATCCGTGACGAAGAAGCGCGGTTCCTGCAAACACTCGACAATGGAACATTGATACTTCAGGACGAAATCAAGAAAGCAAAATCGGTCAAGCAGTTAAAGCTTTCGGGCGATGTTCTTTTCAAGCTTTATGATACGTTTGGATTTCCGGTGGATTTAACCGCGTTGATGGCTGCCGAAGAAGGCCTGCAGGTCGATGAGCTGGCATTTGAAAAGCAGATGCAATCGGCAAAAGAAAAAGCCAAATCGTCGTGGAAAGGCAAAGGCCTTCAGGCCGACGAAAAACACATCATTGAATTGACCCAGAAGTTTTCTAAAACGCCGACTGATTTTGTCGGTTATGAAAGTCTTAGTGCGGAGTCATTGATTCTTGCCATTTCTGACGGCTCCGGAGAAGTGAGTTCGCTCGCGACCGGCCAAACCGGTATAGTTATTTTAAAACAAACGCCATTTTACGCCGAAGGCGGCGGACAGGTGGGCGACCTAGGCCAGCTGATAACAGCACATGCCGAAATCAAAGTACACAATTGCACTAAGCATGCAGGCGTATATTTACATTATCTCGAAGTTTTGAACGGCACGCTCAAAAACACCGATAGCGTTAATTGTCAGGTAGAGGTTTCAGAACGCCGGCAAACCACATCTAATCATTCGGCCACTCATCTTATGCATGCGGCCCTCAGCAAAGTTCTCGGAGAGCATGTAACTCAGGCGGGCTCGCTGGTCGACAGCACAAAAACCCGATTCGATTTCACACATAATAAACCGCTGAGTACCGAAGAAATTTCAGAAATTGAAAAACTGGTCAACGCCGAAATTTCTCAGGCTTATGCCATTTCTTCAGAAGTTATGAGTCATAAACAAGCCTTGGCAAGAGGCGCCATGGCCTTGTTCGGCGAAAAGTACGGCGATCAGGTCCGAGTGCTGACAATGGGTTCATTTTCCTGCGAACTTTGCGGGGGAACCCATGTTAAAAACACCGCTGAAATCCGCGTATTTAAAATAATTTCAGAATCGGGCGTCAGTTCGGGAGTGCGGCGTATAGAGGCCATTACTGGAACAGCGGCAGTCAATTACCTGCAAAAAAATACGGAAGAATTTTTAGCAGCCCGCCGGGCAACCGGTGTAGCAGCCGACAAATCTCTTACCCAGTGGATTGACGAAAAAAAGATTGAGATCAAAGATCTTCAGAAGCAGATCCAAAGAGCGCAGTCCGGCCAGATCAATATTGACGAACTGCTGAAATCCGCAAAGTCGTTTCAGTCTCAATCGGGGCCAGCGCAATTAATATTTGCCGATCTGACGATTGACGACCGCGAAGTGCTTTCGCAGATTTCTGATCAACTGAAAAACAAAGTCCAACGCGGAATTATTATCACAATCGGCAAGAGTGAATCTTCGCATCCGGTGATTATTTCTGTTAGCAAAGAACTGAATTCGCAATTCCGGGCCGGTGATTTATTGAAAGACTTTGCTCAGGTCCTTGGCGGCAAAGGCGGCGGACGTCCCGATTTTGCTCAGGGCGCCGTGCCAGACCGAAGTAAACTAAAAGAAGCTTTTGATCTGATTGCTAAGAAAATAATTCAGTAATTATTTCCAGCCCAGAATTTCGTAGTTTTTATTCTGCAAACATTTGGCGATGTAGGCCTGCTTTAATTCGTCAGGCTTAATATTGTCTTTTGATTTTTCATCGACGTAGGCGCCCCCGGCGCCAACCATTCCGCCCGCGGCAGCTCCGGCAAGGGCATTACGGGTATCTCCGGTTATAGCGCCGATTATACCGCCTACAATCGCGCCGCCAAGTGCCTGCCTGCCTACCTGATTTTTCAGCCGCTCTTCTTTATGCTTCTCAAGATAAACATCTGCTGCTGCGATACAGCTATCAATGTCCTGTTCGGCCTTCTGATCCCCGACTCGTTTATAGTGCTCGTTGTCATTCAACACCGGGCGAAAACTTGCGCAAGAACTCAAAAAACAAATGGCCAATAAAAAATTTTTCATCAGAGGTCTCCATTACTAATGGCAACTAAGTGCAACTCAGTTGCTGATATTGGTTTTTTATCGCTTCAATATAGCCCTTCAGAATATTGGGCTGATCATCGCATAAATCAACTGAATTGCTTCCACACCCGTCTGTAGCCGAACCCAACTCATACTTCGCTTTTGAAGTAACAACCTGCGCATAGGCCAGTTTCAGAACTTGCGAACACATTGTACCGGGCGGCAACGCGGGCTGTTTCGTACAGACCTGCGAAGATTTTAAAATGCTGATCAGTTCGTTTTTTAATGCAGAATTAAGGCAAAATTCAGTTGTCGTTGCCGCAATATCTGAACTCTCGGTCATAACTCCGCTGGTAACATCAATTGTCAGCACCTTATTATAATTTATTTGATAGCTGTTTCCAGCTTTAACGACGGTTTGAGTGGACGGGATTGTGAACGCAACTTCACGAATGGCTTCAAGCCCCAGATCGGCCCGATTTGAAAAAGCATTTACGTTCGAA
>JANOJH010000165.1:0-3430 GCA_031408135.1 Bdellovibrio sp.
GATTCTTATGATCCGGCCATCCGACTAAATGGAGGCATTCCGATTCAAATCAATTTAAAACCTCCGCACTTCTCAATTGATTGGCAACAAGTGAAAGATAAGATCACATCGCGCACGCGCATGATCATGATCAACACTCCGCATAATCCAACGGGTGCAGTTCTCAAAGAAGAAGATTTAAAAACGCTTGAAGAAATTGTGCTCAGGCATGGATTGATTGTGCTAAGCGATGAAGTATACGAGCGGCTTATATTTGATAACCTCACGCATCAGAGTGTTTTGAAATATCCTGCACTGTCTTCACAAAGCATAGCCGTGTTTTCATTTGGCAAAACGTTCCATGCCACGGGTTGGAAAGTAGGCTATACTGTTGCCCCTGAATATCTCACCAAAGAAATCCGGAAAGCACATCAGTTCGTTACGTTTAGTGTTAACACTCCTGTGCAACTAGCGTTGGCTGAATACATGACCAACCCGGAGAACTACCTTCATCTCGGAGCGTTTTATCAGCAGAAGCGCGACTTTTTTCTGGAGCAAATCAGAGGATCATCGCTTACGCCACTGCCATGTTACGGAAGTTATTTCCAGCTTCTGTCTTATCAATCAGTTTCAGAAAAGGGTGACAAGGAAATGGCCGAATGGATGACCAAGGAACACAAACTTGCACCGATTCCCGTTTCTGCTTTTTATAAGGATAAAACCGATTACAAACTCCTTCGCTTTTGTTTTGCGAAAGGGGAGGAGACACTTCAGAAGGCTGGGAGAATATTGAGATCAATTTAAGAAGCGAGGGGTAAATCCATTTTCATTAGTTCATACTTCAGGAACCCTCGCAGGCTGACGTCTTCGTCAAGTTCTGGCCAATAAATTTCAATTCCATCATTTTTAAAGTTTTGTAATTGCGATGGGGTAGCATTGGCCAATTGTTTGTAATCAGACAATGGCCTTTTGATGATTTTTTTGCTGTTAAGCAAAACGATAACCAAGTCGAGCTCTTTATTGAACCACACATCCATAATACGAAGACCTTCTTCAAAGATCATCCTGTCCAGCGGATCACTTGCTGGCTTGTTTATAATTTGATTATCTGAAGTGTTCATTCCATTTTTCAATAAACATGACCCTGTGTGCAGTCACAATTTCACTTATTCTTCTTTTCTCGGAGATGGTAAACCCATACATATAGTCAATTTCTGTGGATGGGACTAACCAAATTTTGCCTTTCGCGTTTGCCTTTTTTACGTGAATGTGGGCTGGTTCTGTTCCTTCTCCAGAGAAAAAATAAAACCTGAACCCATCTAATAATAATACAGTAGGCATTGACCTGATAAAATTAAGAAAAGATTGGTTTTGTTCTATGGATTAACCTGCTCATTGATTTTCTTTGCACTCCGTTTCCCGGTTAGCTATGCAGGACTTAAAAATCACATTAATACAGTCAGATCTTCATTGGGAGGACATTGGAGCCAATTTGGCCATGTTTGAAGAGAAAATCTGGCAAATCGGTCAATCTACCGATGTGATTGTGCTACCCGAAATGTTTACAACAGGCTTTACCATGAAAGCGGGAAAGCTAGCCGAGCATATGAACATGCGCACCTTTAAGTGGATGAAACAGATGGCAGACCAAACCGGAGCGTTGATTCTGGGAAGCTTTATTGCCAATGTACACGAGCGGTTCTACAATCGGCTGCTGTGGATGGAGCCAGGTGGGACTTTCAAAACATACGATAAGCGCCATCTCTTTCGAATGGCTGAAGAGAATCAAGTCTACGCTCCAGGAGAAAGCCTTTTGATTGGTCATTGGAAAGGCTGGAGAATTTGCCCACTTATTTGTTACGACTTGCGTTTTCCCGTTTGGAGCCGCAACCGCTGGAATGCGTCTTTGAAAAAACCATCTTACGATTTGATGATCTATGTAGCCAACTGGCCGATGGTAAGAATCAACGCTTGGGATGCATTGTTGAAAGCGAGAGCAATTGAAAATCTGAGTTATGTTGTGGGAGTGAATCGTGTAGGAATAGACGATAACGGAATTGAGTATAACGGTCAGTCAGCAATCATTAGTCCCAAAGGTGATTCCATCTTTACGATTGATGGCGGTGAAGCGATCAAAACAATGGAGATCAATGCCAATGCGCTACTTTCTTATCGCGATAAGTTTCCTGCATTTTTGGATGCAGATGACTTTACGATTGAAATGGAAGAATTCGAAGAGCGCGATCATCTGCATGGCTTGAGTTAATCTATCGACTTGGCAAACTCTTCAATCAGCCTCTTCATTTTTTCAGCATCATCTTCAAATCTTGATTTCTCTACCAATGAACTCAAGCATCATCTCACCCCCCTGCCCCTCTCCGAAACGCTACCGTTATGATCAATTTTGCGAGAGGTTGTCCATAGTTTTTATTTTTACATATATCAAAATAGTGAAAGAACTCAATTCAATATGGCAACTATTAATGCTTTAGACTTTGTAGTGAAAATTGATGACCTGCAACAAGCCAAGCTTGTAGAAAAAACCTATTCTGATGAACTATCAACAAATGAGGTACTTTTAGAAATTGATAAATTTTCATTTACCTCTAATAACATTACCTATGGTGTGGTGGGAGAGAAAATGAACTATTGGAAATTTTTCCCAACTCAATTCGGTTACGGAATCATTCCAGCTTGGGGACTCGCCAATGTTGTCATTTCTAACCATCCGGATGTACAAGTAGGTCAGCGATTTTATGGATACTACCCCATGAGTTCTCACTTATTGGTTACCATTAACAATGTTAGTAGTAAAGGTTTTGTGGATAATACTGAACATAGACAAGCTCTCCCACCAATCTATAATTTTTACACGAATACAGAACAAGACCCTACATTCACTCCAGAAACTGAAAAGTTAATTTCCATATTTCGTCCATTGTTTGTTACATCCTTTTTGATAGATGATCATTTAGCGGAACAGAATTTCTACAAAGCCACACAAATTCTCCTTACGAGTGCCTCCAGCAAAACAGCTCAAGCTTTAGCATCTTTGTTAGCATATCGAAAAAAGGAGAATCATTTGAATTTCAACCTTTTGGGACTCACCTCCAAGAAGAATGTAGAATTTGTAAGACAGTTGGGTTCGTTTGATCAAACTATAACTTATGATGAAATTGCTCATTTAAACTGTAACGAAAAATTCGTTGTGATAGACTTTACAGGCAACCATAACATCCAATTCCAGTTACAAACGTTATTGGGCGACCAACTGGTATATAATTGTCTGGTTGGGCTTGTTGATTGGCAAAATCTAGAAGGTGAAAATCCACTACCCAAAAAGGGAGAATTTTTCTTTGCTCCAGCACATGCAGAAAAAAGGCAGAAAGGGTGGGGGTTATCAGGATTCCAACAAAAGATTGGGATAGCCTGGAAACAATTCATAACCACT
>JANOJH010000169.1:0-2773 GCA_031408135.1 Bdellovibrio sp.
ATTGATAGCTGGCGTTACTCCCGAAGTATTGACAACTGTTAAATTATTAAAAACATTAGATGTTGTTCCTGCAATGGTTTGTGCAACAGTGCCCACAAAACTGACACCATTTGCGGTATTGGAATTATCGGTAAACGTACCGTTGTTGGTGAAATCCCCCGAAAGACTCAAAGTACCTCCACTGTTCACCGTCACAGAAGCGCCCGTGTTAATAGTAAGAGTGAGGGAAGCAGCGTTCGTTGCCGAGGCAATAACAGGCATGAATAAACCGGAACCAGAAGGAAATGAATTGATGATAACATCTGTAGCATTTGTGGGTACCGAATTACTACACCAGTTGGATGCGGTGCCCCAGTTATTTGTGACGCCTTTCCAACCTCCACCAGAAAGCACAGTAACTTTTACTGCGGCCGACCTGCTTGTACATCCACCGCTTGTGATAGCGATCCGATACCAAGTCGTTACGGTTAGGCCAGCTGGGGAAGAATACGTTGAGGCGTTAGAAGTTCCGGCTGCTGTAACAAAGCCCGAACTGGAAGAAGTAGTGCTACTTTCCCAAAGATAGGTTGGCGTACCTCCATTAGTAGTTGCTGTAAACGTTCCTGCCGTAGAACCTGAACACAGAACCTGACTGGTGGGTGAAACTGTATTAGTAAATGTACAATTTAGTGTAGTGCCGGAGCAGGGGCCTACTGTGCAATCATTACCTGTTCCAAAAATGGTTGATCCTCCATTTGAAAGAATCGGGCCAGTTGTATCAATTGTACCACTTCCACCAACGGCAACACTTCCGGTCGCGCAATCAAAAGTGCCATTCACTATGAGCGTACCCGTAATTGTAAAAGTTCCTGAGTTGTTTTTGTTAACCAGATCCCCGTTAATTATAAGGGTACCTCCTGCCAAAATATTTAAATTTAAATTTCCACTATTGTTTAAAAGCGTAGAGGCCAAAATAAGAGTCCCTGAAATATTTATGGTGCCGCTATTAAATTGATTACAGCCAGAACAGTTTGCACCATTACTACTTTGCGTTGCACCACCGCCTTCAAAAGTGACCGTAACACCAGAACTTATTGTGAAAGTATTGGTTCCTGCTGCAGGGTTTAAAAAATAAGCTGTTCCTCCCGGCTGATCGGTTGAGTTACTACTAAAAGTCCACACACCAGTTGGTGAAAGATCGGTATTAATCGTAAGTGGATTATTAACATTCACGGTACCACCAGCCACCGGCACCACTCCTCCTGACCAAACAGATGGATCAAGCCAGTTACCACTGGTAACTGTATTCTGGGCATAAGAAATAGTGCTCAGTCCTAATGCCAAAATGGCCAAAAAAAAATTCTTTATACGCATATAAATTCTTATCCCCAGTTATTCTGATAGAACCTTAAAGGTAACTGAACTATCTGTAAGTAAGAATATTACTGTGACTCCTCCTTCATTTCCTGCTGTAGTTTGGTGCCTCTCGTGTAATGGTCACATCATGCGGATGGCTTTCGTGGACTCCTGCAGCGGTGATTTTTACAAATTTTGCGGACTTTAGTTTTCCAAGGTTTTTTGCACCACAATAGCCCATGCCTGCTTTCAATCCACCTACCAGTTGATAGAGTACTTCTGCAACTGATCCCTTAAAGGGAACACGGCCTGAGATCCCTTCGGGCACTAGTTTTTTTATGTCATCTTCTGCATCCTGAAAGTAGCGATCCTTAGAACCATCGTCCATGGCTTCCATTGAACCCATGCCACGGTATGATTTGAATTTTCTTCCTTCGTAAATAATCATTTCACCAGGAGCCTCTTCCGTACCGGCTAATAATGATCCGATCATAACACTATCAGCTCCAGCTGCCAGTGCTTTTGTAATATCACCAGAGAAACGGATGCCTCCATCGGCAATAATTTTTACATCAGAGCCTTTCAGCGCTTTCGCGGATTCGTAAACAGCTGAAAGTTGTGGTAACCCAATACCGGCAACGATACGAGTAGTACAAATACTGCCCGGCCCCACGCCTACCTTCACCGCATCGGCCCCAGCTTTCGCCAAGGCTTTCGCTGCTTCTCCGGTTGCAATGTTTCCCACAATCAATTCCATCTCCGGAAACTTTTTCTTCACCTGCTTTGCAGCTCTGATCACATAAATGGAATGACCGTGTGCTGTATCAATGCTGATAACATCCACGCCTGAATTTCTCAAGGCTTCAATGCGTTCAATAATATCCGGAGTAACACCAACAGCAGCACCCACTCTTAATCTCCCAAACTCATCATGACAGGCGTTGGGTTTATTCTTCTTTTTTAAGATGTCCTTGTAGGTCACTAATCCGGTAAGCTTTCCTTTCTTACTCACGATGGGGAGTTTTTCGATTTTATAATTCTGTAAAAGAATTTCTGCTTTTTCAAGTGTAATGCCTTCGGGTGCTGTGATCAGGTTTTCTTTAGTCATTATTTCCGCAATGGGCCTGGCCATATCTTTTTGAAAGCGCAAATCACGATTGGTGATAATGCCTACCAGCTTACCATTCTCATCAATCACCGGAATACCTCCGATTTTGTGTTCGCGCATAATTTTTTCGGCATCGCGCACAGTGGAGTTTATCCGCAGCGTAATGGGATCGAGAATCATTCCACTCTGAGAACGTTTCACCTTGCGCACCTGCTCGGCCTGTTCGGCAATGGTCATGTTTTTATGAATAAACCCAAGGCCGCCCTCCAGTGCCATGCTGATGGCCAATTGGGCTTCTGTTACCGTATCCATGGCAGCAGAGATGAGAGG
>JANOJH010000173.1:0-1521 GCA_031408135.1 Bdellovibrio sp.
CAAGTTGTTTACCATCGGGTGACCATTGCGGCTGGCCATCATTCTTATCGCCAAAAGTTAGTTGTGTGGGTTTTGTTTTTCCTACCAGATCCAACAGATAAAGATGACGGGTGTAATAATATTCATTGTCATTCTTAACGGCCTTGCGTGTGACTATCATCACGGCTTTGCTCGCATCCGGTGAGATTTGAATTTGACTGGCTGTCGCGATCTTCATCAGATCGGAAGCAACGATTGGCTTTTTGGTTTGGGCATTGACTGTGAAGGCAACAAAAACCAAAAGAAGAATTCTAACACTTTTCATATGCGATTGTTTGTAAAGTAGTGGCGAAAGATCAATTATTAAATTTGTTAAGACAAGAGTTCTTAGATGGGTGGTTGATCTTAATTTTGTAAATTTGATTTATGAAAAATTCTGTTATCAATGTCGATCCGGAAATTCTTGGCGGAACACCTGTTTTTTCAGGTACCCGTGTGCCTATCAAAAATCTATTTGATTATTTAGAAACTGATGAGTCGATCGAAACATTTTTAGAGGATTTTGAAGGAGTAAAGCGTGAGCAGGTGATTGAAGTGCTTGAGTTATCGAAACGCCTTATTGAGTCCTCAACCGGAATTCATGAAAATATTGCTTGATGAATGTGTGACGAAAAGGCTTAAGTCAAGCTTCAATATTCACGAGGTCTTTACCGTAACACAGATGAAGTGGAATGGCATCAAAAACGGCAAGCTCCTAAGTCTTTGCATTGAAAACAATTTTGACGTCCTTTTGACAATTGACAAGAATATGATGTATCAGCAACACCTTGCTGATTTTAACATCACAGTTGTTGTTTTGAACGCTCCTACAAGTAAAATAGATGAACTCGTTCGCTTCATTCCATCTTTTGAACGTCAGGCTAGTCTATTCGAAAAAAAGAAAGCCTACTTGATAGACAAATAAATAATCATTTCTTATCGCCAATAGGCAACTCAACCGTCTCTCCCCACACATACTTATTAAACCATTGCCAGTTGTGCCAGGTGGCGGCCAGGCGTTCTTTTGGTTTGGTGATGCCATGGCCAAAGCCTTTGTAAATCATCAATTCACTTGGAACATTTTTATCGCGCAAGCCTTGCAACAATTCATAGGCGTTGGCAATGGGAACGCGCTTATCAAACTCTCCGTGCTGAATGAGCGTTGGTGTTTTGGCTTTGTTAATGTTTGTCATAGGCGAAGTTTTTTTATAAATCTCTTCATCGCTCCACGGAGTGGCTTTTAAATATTGGCGAGTGAAGGGATGAATATCCGTGTTCACATAATAGGTCATCCAGTTGGAAATGCCAGCACCTACACTGATGGCTTTGAACACATCTGAGTTAGTGGTGAGATACGCTGAGATATATCCACCCTGACTCCAACCCATACAACCCATACGATTCGTATCGACGATGCCTTGTGCTGCGAGGTAATCGACCCCACTTAATACATCCCACATATCTCCAATACCCAAATTGCGTACATTAAGTGATCTGAATTTT
>JANOJH010000197.1:0-2046 GCA_031408135.1 Bdellovibrio sp.
AGGGATCAGAGCCAATGGCTGAAGGTGACTTCAGGGAATTTTTGTATCAAAAAATGAAAATCGTTCAGTTGAAACCCGAGTATCTCGATAGACCAGTTAATGTGGGCTTCTCGGGTGGCGAAAAAAAGAAGAATGAAATTCTGCAAATGGCGGTACTATCACCGCGTCTGGCAATTTTAGACGAGACAGATTCCGGCCTTGATATCGATGCGCTGAGAACAGTTGCTGAAGGTGTTAACAAACTACGTTCAAAGCAAAATGCAATTCTGCTAATTACCCATTACCAACGTCTTCTTGATTATATCAAACCCGATTTTGTACATGTTCTCTCGGGTGGCAAGATAATTCAATCTGGCGATGCTTCTTTAGCTCTGGAGCTAGAGCAAAAAGGTTATGACTGGCTGGTAAATTAATTCATGAGCTGGGAAACAAATTACAACAATTTTAAAAGCAGTTCAGCACTTAACAGCGAGGCTGCGACCGAAATGCGCGAAAAGGCGTTCCGCAGTTTTTTAGCTGTAGGGTTGCCCGGTAAAAAAGATGAAGCCTGGAAATACACGTCATTAAGTGATTTTAAAGGAATTGAATGGAGTCTTCCTTCTGAAAATGAAGCTGTTCTTACCCATGAACAGATGCGTGAAGTTTCTAAATTGCTTCCTTCTGATTTCATCAATTTTGTTTTTGTAAACGGCACTCTGAACCGAACACTTTCAGACGATAGTGACGGATTAGTGGAAATTGTTGCGCTTGAGGAAAGTGATTTTGAATTTGACCCAAAAAACGTCGAAGATCGATTTTTGAACCTTTCACAGTCTTTTTTGAATAAAAAAATTGTACTTTCAGTTGTTAAACAGAAAGTAGTTGAAAAGCCGGTTCAGATTCTGTTTGTTCAGTCTTCAGAGCTTTCTATTTTTCAGAGTGATAAACTGAATATCCAGCTCGGGGAAAATGCTGAACTTAAATTACTGATTAATTCTATCAGCTTTACAAATGCCGCAGCAGACGCCGTCAGCCTCAATATCAAGGTCAATCTTGATAAGGCAGCCAAGCTGACCTTCGTTCAATTGCAGAATGAAGACCATGAATCGTTTCATTTTTCACAGTGCCGTTTTGAAGTAGCCTCGGCGGCGCAAGTGATGTCGCTGGTATTGTCGTTGGGAAATAAACTTACGCGTAACTATTTTCATCTTAAATTCAACGGTGAAAATGCAATGGCTTCTGTTTACGGACTCGGGGTTTTGGATAATATTCAACACGTTGATAATTACACCTTTTTACAGCACGCGCTTGGCCACAATCACTCGGTTCAGCATTACAAATCAATTTTGTCGGGTTCATCACGATCGGCATTCAGGGGGCGTGTGTTGATAGCGCCGAATGCGCAAAAGGCCAGGTCTGAGCAACTGAATAACAATCTGTTACTAACCCGGACAGCCCAGGCGGATAGCGTCCCGCAACTTGAAATTTTTGCGGATGATGTTAAAGCCGGACACGGGGCCACATTCGGTCAATTGAGTAAAGATGAAATTTTTTATTTTTTAACCCGGGGAATTAATCAGTATCAGGCTGTCAAAATGCTTTCTTATGGTTTTGCAAAAGAACTGATTTACAAAATTGAAAATGAAAATATGCAGAATTTTCTGATTTCAGCGCTCAATCAAAAACTTGATAGTATGGTGCAAAATGGATAATCTGAATAATGAAATCCGCCAGCAGTTTCCGGCGCTCACTCAAAAAATTAGAGAAAATGATCTTGTCTATCTGGATAGCGCAGCATCGACGCTTAAACCCCAGAGCGTTATTGACCGAATAGCAAAATTTTACTCTTACGAAACCGCAAATGTGCACAGGGGCGCTCATTATCTGGCGGACCAAGCCACGGGTAAATTTGAAATGGCGCGCGAAAATATCCGGGAATTCATTAACGCCGAATCGAGTGAGGAAGTTATTTTGACCAGAGGAACCACCGATGGGATTAATCTGGTTGCGGCCAGCTTCGGCAGCCTTCTCCATGAAGGCGATGATATTGTCATATCCGAGCTTGAG
>JANOJH010000238.1:0-1387 GCA_031408135.1 Bdellovibrio sp.
TGGATGCCACCGCGATTAGGTTTGTTTCTGCAAGCTAGTGGATCTCCAAAACCTCTGCATGCATTTAATTCCTATCCGCCAGATGATCAACCTGTTTCTCCCATATTAATTGATCCCGGAAGTTCACCAAGATTGCTGCGGGCCTTTTTGGATTTCAAAGGAGATTATAAGCAACGCCTTACCCATACCATTGGCGTTGGCGATCCGAGCGGAACACATTATGTATATGATTTAAAATCAGGAAACTTAGTGTGTGTTTGGCATGGCAAGTTTGTCGATGCCACTCCTATGTGGCACGACCGTGGTGATGGTTCATTCAAACCACAAGGTGCTGTTCAATATCTTTTTAATAACGAACCATTGTCTTTCTTGGCAACACCAAATGATGCCTTTCCTATAATGCTGAAAGAAACCCAGTTGAGCAACACACCTTATAAAGGAAAAGGCTATTCAATCGAAGAGGGCACTGGACGCCCAGTCTTTATGTATACGTATGAAGGAATTGAAGTGGAAGATAAAGTCTATCCGGATGATAATGATCGGATGATTACACACGAATTGACTCTTAAAAATAGAGGGACAAAATCTGGATTGTATTACAAACTTGCCGAAGGAAGCAACATCACTGCCCTGCCAGACGGATTGTATGCAATAGATGATAAACAATACTACATAAAAGTAGGTGCTGGTGTACAACCAACCATTCGCGAAGTAAACGGTAACAAGGAGCTGATCACCCCGGTTGATAGTTCAATTAAGTATTCAATTATCTGGTAACAGTTTCTGGTCGATGCCAAAGGCATCAAACGTTTATAAAAAACAATTTAAAACATACTCACGACTCCAAAGGAGTCGAACATAACACACAAACTATATGTCTACCTATTCACAAATTTATATACAAACTATTTTTGCGGTAAAAGGCAGGGATGGCCTCATCCAACCAAAATGGGAAGAACGATTATACAAATACATAACAGGAATTGTTCAGAATAAAGGACAGAAAATGCTTGCCATTAACGGCATCCCTAATCATATTCACTTTCTTATTGGGATGAAACCATCCTGTTGCCTGTCAGATTTAGTGAGGGAGATTAAGAAATCATCGAATGAGTTTATCAACGACAGCAAACTGCCCAAGTTTAAATTCAGTTGGCAAGAAGGTTTTGGCGCATTTTCGTATAGCCATTCGCAATTGGATAGCGTAATCACCTATATCATGAATCAAAAAGAGCACCATAAAAAGAAAACATTCAAGGAAGAATATACCGACTTTTTAAAACAGTTTAATGTAGAATACGATGAGCAATATTTGTTTGAATGGTACGAGTAGTACGATGCCGTTGGCATCGCTTTTACTCTCACCTATTGGTTTCTATAAACATGG
>JANOJH010000243.1:0-7831 GCA_031408135.1 Bdellovibrio sp.
TGGTTGTAGGTACCCGGGTCAACGATGATACCTGATATTTTAAATGGTTTAACAACTCCTTCAGTTGTGAAATTTATACCCGTGTGAATTTCCAATCCACCAACCCATACCCAGTGATTGTCGACATGCAGGAAACTGGTCTCGAGGAAATTAGAATAATTCCAGTAGCTCCGGTAACTCACATGAGGCCTTACTTCCAATAAACCATACCTTCCATTCATTCTTACTTGTTTGAAGATCAGAGCTTCTGGTTTTCGAAATCCTGAGCGGAAGAGATAGCCTACTTCCGGATTAAATCCTTCGCCTACTTCTGTGTAGGCAAGTGTAGCGCGCACACCACTCCACTCGTAATTACTTGCTACCTTAAAAGATTGATTATTGAGGCTGTCATCCGGTGATTGTGTCTTTGCGTAATATCCCGAAATAGTTGCTTTTTTTCCGATCCCCCATTTTCCATCCATTGCATAGGCACGGTTATAGTCGTTGTCTGATTCCATGCCATTTCGGTTTACGAAAATTCCTCCAAGTGACGAGCGCTGGCCAATCTGCTGATTGATTCGTGCTACATTGAAATTATTTTTTTCAATACCGAGTTTCTCCACATTGTCAGTGAACATGCTGAGAAAACCGATGTTGGTATTGTTTATTTTTCCTGACAGGCGGGCACCACCGATGATCGGAACAATTTCTCCGTTAGGGCCAATTCCAATCCTACGACTGAAAAACAAGTCAACTTCCCCGGGGCTACCTACTGAGAACTGTCCGGCATTTTCTAAGAAAAACGGACGCTTCTCCGGAAAAAATAAATTGAAACGATCGAGATTTATTTGTTGCTGATCAACTTCTACTTGAGCAAAGTCAGTATTATAGGTTAGATCTAATGTAACGGCCGATGTGATACTATACTTAATGTCGGCTCCAAAGGCTGGTTTATAGATTGTTTCTGCTGGCGTTGCTAGAAAATCTTTGCTTGCCTTACCAAGTGTATACGGAATGAATTTCAGATTTCCAGGACTTTGAAGGTTCAGGCCGGTGAGTGTTCCTTCCAGTGATAACCGCTTCAGGTCAAATTGAATGGGCAATGCCGCCCAATAGGCAATCTCGTTGGTCTTGCGAATGTTGCGCTGAAAATTTATACCCCATACCTGATTCTGGCCTGATGCAAATCGTAAGGTGCGAAGAGGTATTGCAAACTCAGCACTCCATCCAAAATCACCAACAAGAGATTTTACTATGAATGCCGCATCCCAGTTTAAGTTAAAGCCACCGATAGTCCCCTGCTGCTGACGGTTCTGAGAAAAATTTCCCTGGCCTTCGTTATCGACTTGACCATCATATTCAATTCCGATCGGGTTGGTTCCAAAGATGAATCCATTTTGTCTGTCGTGGAAGGTGTCCAGTATAAAAAGAAAACTATCGGTATTGTCCAGTGTTGCATCTCTGCGTGCATCCGAGACAACAAGCCTTGACGGATCGCTATCATAACAAACAACAGAGAGATAAAATGTAGTGGCGGTGTACCCGATCCGTACTTCTGTTTTTTCCGTGGCCGGGAATCCCGCATTGGGTTTCGTTTGAATTAATTTATCAATGGGTGTGAGTTTTTCCCATACTTCATCCCCGATCACTTTGCCATCCATGGTAGGTTGTTGAGACAGACTGATGGCCATGGCTGTAGGTCGCTCTTTCACATCGGGCATATTGACAACCACCTGTGATGTGGCAAAAGGATGGATAGCTATAAGTAATATCAGGAGGATAAGTAAGCGCATAAAGAAATATCTGTAATCGTAATACAATACCAGTTTGGCATCAAGATAAGGATTCGCAGTAAAGAAAAAAGGGAGATACTATACAGACGGTGTTATAGGCATGGCGTCTTTCGAAGAGTGACTCGGGCAGGGTTCGCTTACAATATTGATACGATAAGCTGGTGTGAATCGGCTGTATGAAAAACGCTCAAATTTGTAACTTTCGCAAAGCACCGGAGAGCGTAAGCCTACAACTTAACTGTAGCAGGAAGATACTTCGCAATCAAATTTTCGTAGTAAGGTTTTAATTCATCCACTTTGGGTGGAACAGGATTCTTGGAATATAAGTCGTATGGATTGAATTTATTCACCCACTCAAACATTTCGCGATCATGGTCATCCATCAAATGGTCATAGGCATGTTCGCGATGTTGAGCGTAGAAGGAGTGATAGCGAATCATATAGAGCGCGGGCTCTGGTAAGTAATCTTTTGTGATCTGATACAAGTATTCATCATGTCCCCACGACATATTTACATTGCGCAAACCACAACCGTGAGAATAAATTCCATACTTCGTATTGTACTGCTCGTTATTCGCATCTGGATTAAGAGCAAAGAATTCAGGATAAACTACTTTGTCTGAGAATTTACAACCTACAGGAAAGGTATCACCTACTACCGCCCATTGTGGTTCGCCAAAGAGGCAAAGTACTTTTCCCATATCATGAATGAAACCTGTTAGCACAAACCAATCCGGATGACCATCTCTACGAATCGCTTCTCCGGTTTGTAATAAGTGTTGAAGTTGATCCAGCTCAATATCAGGATCAGAATCATCTACCAGTGTGTTTAAAAACTCCATGGCTTTCCACACGGGCACTTCTTTTCTATTGAATTTTAAAAATTCTTTTTCTTTCTCCATCACAAAATCAAAAGATTGATAGGTGTGATTGAGACGATAAAACTCTTTTACCGTATCGCGCACTGGAGATTCATAGTTCCGGTATTCTTCCCTTGCCTTGGCGGATTGGTTGGCCTCCGGATAACGAAGTAATACATCGTCTTCCCACTGTTCAATGCTTTGAAGTGGGTTAATTTCTTTTTCGGAAAAGGAAGGTTTCATAGCACGTTAAATTGTGACACGAATTTACAAAAAATCACCCTACCAAAAAACGGTGTAAAGTGCAATGAGGATACCCATGATAATGACCGAGCCCACGGCAAATGAAGCTGGAATCCGAAACAGGGATGGATCAATTTCAAACACCTGTGCCTGATTTTTACTTTTGCGATCCATCAAACTGATGACGATCATTAGTAGCACTAAAAGAACGAATACAATCGACATCCTATCGAGGAATGGATAATCAGGAAAAGCACCTGAAGTCCAGGCAGGCAAAAATTTTAAAATGGCCGATAGCGGAATAGTAAGTAATGCTGCAGACAATGCTGCTGACGAAGTGGTTCTTTTCCAGAGAAATCCTAGAAGAAAAATAGCCAGAACGCCAGGTGATATAAATCCGACATATTCCTGAATGAATTGGTAAGCCTGATCCAATGATCGCAATGCAGGTGCAACGACACAGGCAAGAAGCATGGCAATGATTACGGCCCATCTTCCTGTATTTACGAGTTGTCTTTCGGTAGCACTTTTGTTAAAAAACCTTTTGTAAATATCCAGAGAGAAAATAGTTGAAATACTATTGGCTTTGCCAGCTAAAGAAGCAACGATTGCTGCCGTGAGTGCAGCAAAGGCCAAGCCTTTCAATCCAGCCGGAAGAAGATTTAATAATGTGGGGTAAGCATGATCGGGTTTTAACGTTCCCGCACTGTCTGTCATTTCAGTTTGAAACATTCCGTTTTGGTAAAGCACATACGCAGCAATGCCGGGCAGCACGGCAATTACAGGCACCAGTAATTTTAAAAAGGCTGCGAATAGTATTCCGCTGCGCGCTGTCTTTAAATCCGCGCCAAGCGCCCGTTGAATGATGTACTGATTGCATCCCCAGTAGTTTAAATTATTAATCAGCATTCCTCCTACTAAAACAGACATGCCGGGCAGGTCTTTATAATAAGGATGAGAGGAATCAAAAATCATGTGAAAGTGAGTTGGAGCTTTTTCCTGAAGGAGTTGAAAACCCTTCCAAACATTTTGACCGTACCCAAAATGTTCAGAGACAAGATTAAGTGCCAGATAAGTGGTGACAAGTCCACCGAGGATGAGCACAGCAACTTGTATCACATCGGTATATCCAATCACTTTCATTCCACCAAGCGTTACGATAATTGAAAATATGGCTAGCCCTGCAATGCAGGTTTCAAAACTGATTCCTGAAATGGAAGTGATAGCGAGCGCGCCCAAATATAAAATGGAAGTAAGATTTACAAATACATACACCAGCAGCCAGAAGATGGCCATGATTGTGCTCACGGTACTGTTATACCGCTCCAGTAAAAATTGGGGCATGGTGTATATCTTATTTTTCAAATACAAGGGAATGAAAAATATGGCCACGATGATGAGTGTTGCGGCTGCCATCCATTCATAAGTTGAAATAGCCAGACCCAACGCAAAGCCAGATCCGGACATTCCAATAAAATGCTCGGCAGATATGTTTGATGCAATCAACGATGCTCCGATCGCCCACCAGGTCAGCGATCCTTCGGCCAGAAAGAAATCCTTTGAGTTGAGGCTCTTTGATTTCTTTTTGTAGTAGATATAAACACCATAACCGGATACGGTGATAAAGTAGACCAGAAAAACTATGTAGTCAGGGGTATGCAATTTGTTCATGAGTCTGAAATTATAGTGTTGGTCTTCATATCGTTTACTAATGTATAGACATAAAGTCGCAAATCATCTATCCAGATAGTTCCATTGCTTATTTATTTAAAGTCAAAGATTGTTGAATGACGTCTGGTAATCGCTGTAAAATGAGATTAAAAGCGCATTGGCAAACAAATTAATGCTGAATATTTTATCAGATTTCCAGGTGACGTGCGATGAGAATGCCGAAGTGGTTACCACTACGATTACCAATTTATCAGCTTCTCATTTCAATTCTATTGATCAAAGTTCCAATTCCATCAATAGTAATGTTTACAAGATCACCAACGGCTAGTGTGAAATCACTGGGAGGAACCAGACATGTGCCTGTCATTAAAAAACAACCGGAAGGAAAATCGCATTCGCGAAAGAGCCAGGAGGCCAACTCTGCATGTTTGCGTTTCATTTGGCTGATCTGAACTTTATCCTGATACATACTTTTTCCTTGCCGGGTAATTTCCATGGCGATAGTAGTTTCTGGTGAAATTGGATTGGAAGGAACGTATAAACATGGACCAAGAGCAGCACTGCGCGAGTAGGTTTTAGCTTGCGGCAGGTAAAGGGGGTTTTCGCCCTCTATACTTCGCGAGCTCATGTCATTGCCTATGGTATAACCTTCGATAGTTCCTTTACTGTTAATGAATAGGGTCAGCTCTGGTTCAGGCACGTTCCAGGTTGAGTCTTTGCGGATGTAAACAAAATCGTTGTTGCCCGCTACCCGCTGTGGTGATGACTTGAAGAACAATTCAGGGCGATCGGCTTCATACACTTTATCGTAGAATGTTGCTCCTCCCGAAATTTTGGACTCATCCATTCTCGCTTCTTTGCTTCGAAAGTAGGTAACACCTGCCGCCCAAACTTCCTGATTTCCAATAGGAGCCAGGGCTTCCCTTTCAATCAGGCCCTTAGCGTCTTCTGATTTCTTTAATTGTTTTATTTCAGTCAATAAGTAGTGATGAAGTTCGCTTCTGTTTATCAAGGCATCCCAGTCAGAATCAGTTTTATAGTAACTTCCTTCAAAGTGAATGATTGCGCACGATTGAGTCTTATAGAGTTTCATAGTAATGTATTGAATTAAGAAAACACTCTTAAATTATTTCCGGTTAGTTCTGTATTATATTTTTTTAAATCGGAGCTGGCGGGACCATTTTTTACAGCACCATTTTTGTCAAAAATGCTTCCATGATTAGGACACAAAAAATCTTGTTGAGTAGAACGATAATTGACATTGGTACCCTGATGTGTGCAGGCTCTGCTCACAGCCGTAAACTCGGTGCCGGATATTCTGGCCACAATGACGCCATCTTTTGAAAACGAACCGCCTGTAGTTTGCAAGGCTGCGTTTGCTGACAGGGTCAGGTCAAGTGTGAAGTCAACACTCGGCCCGGGATCATCACCGCCACACGATACAAGGCTGCAGCCGGCACATGCTATCAATGTACCAGTGCCGATATACTTGAGAAACTCTGAACGATCCATAAAATAGTATTTTAGTTACGAGATTTATTTTTAAAGATAAGGTCTGGGAGTTTTATTCCAAGCATGAGAGCCACCCAGCCCAGAAGGGTTACGTGTTCGATGTACGATCCGCCAGCATTTGGAAATGAACCCTGCACGCGCGATAGGTAGGTCATGAAAAAAATAAGCCAGACGTAGTACAAGTAGAACAGGACTATGATCGAAAATTTTTTCGCGGTTAGGCTTGATTGATGATATCGATTTTCCAGCCACGGCATGGCAAAAATAAAGGAGTAGGCCAGAAATCCTCCTGCAACCCGGTACGGTACTAATGGAATGCCCGAATAATAGACATAGGATAATAACTCGATGAGGTGAATGCCGTGAGCGATAGCAAATATCAAAAAATATTTTTCTGATAGAATGGATCTAACATTGATGTAAGCATGCTTTTGAAACAAGAAAATTAAACTAAAAATGACAAGAGATGCTCTTCCTGAAAATCGGGTAACCGCTTGCAAGGCTTCCAGTGTCACGCCATAATTAATGACGGCCAGCAAAGCGATGGCTACCTCTATGATAAGTGTGCTAAGGAATGCATTTTTAAAATTCATAACAATGAAGTCTTATTGAACGATTTCAAAGTTTAGAAAGAGGTACCACACAGACAGGATCCAAAGCCAGAGTATAATTATATAAACAATGTAGGAAGCAAGTTCCTTAATTCTAGTTCTGAGGTAATGAAATGCAACACCACCAAACAAGAAACCAAAAGAGGATAGCATGCCTACCAGTAACACGGTTGGCCAGGTGGTGTCTGCGCGAAGAGAATCAATGTCTTTATCTAACATCGGAGCGACTAAAAAGTAAAGCCCATACCCCAGTGCTCCCATGCTTAAGAAGCCTAGTGCCAGGGTCAGTAGGAATGCAACAATGGAAAATTTTGTGGTACCTGATAATTTTTTCCACATTTTTTTACGGTTTTAAAATAAGCCTCTTGGTAGATTTATTTTCAATTTGTTTTCTGTTCATCAACATCTTTCTTGTTTTTCCAGTCACGAACATTTCGCCTTGATCGTTGTAGTGCGGACTCATCACATTACCTGATTGACCCGAAGGAGAAACTGTTTCGCCATTTTCTACATCGGAGAAATCCGTGATCTTTCTCAAAGCCGGACCTGATGTTGCCGGAAAGTAACCTGTTGTATCCAAACTAAAACTAAGATTGTTAATCACTTCACTTCCACCGTCAACAGGATAAGGACCAACATTGAAAAATTTATCAAGTGGTTTTACAGCAGCTAATGGATGGGCATGCGTAAGCGTATGAATTTTTCCCCATGTCCAGTCTTCTGGTGTTGAACCTGAAGTTTTACTAAGTAGCTCTAACGTTCTTCGCGCGGATTTTTCAAAAATCATCGCCCGCGTTTCCTGTACTTCCTTTGTTCGAACATTGTCCCACCATGGCGAATTTTCATTTTTTAAGAACACTGAATAAGAGTTTTTTGGAATGGAGGTAGCCAAAATTGTTTTGGTGGCAGCCGCTCCAATTTCATCGCTTATGGTGGCATACATGATCTGCGAAAGCATGTTATAGTAAACAGAAGGCGCGGTGTCTGTTAACCTGTGATCACCATCCCACATTTCCAGTTGCTGAATAAGGGATGCATACTCGCTTTTACCTAAGGTCTTTAATACACGAGCCATTTCTTTGGCTACTTCAGGATGAGTAATTGACACAACATCAAGGTTGATGGTCTTCATGCTATCCTGCGACCATTGGCGGTCTTGCTG